>JARLGN010000324.1 GCA_031292775.1 Acidobacteriota bacterium
ATTCTTGGAAAGAGGTGTGGCGTTGGCCACGGCGGCCTTGCCCGCCTCCCAAGCCACATCTTCATCCACGGATTTGCCCTTCAGCGCTTCCTCCGCTTCGGGCGCAAGCCAGGGCACCGGCGCCACATGGCCCAGTACGACGCGGGCGCTCTGCACGCTACCGCCATCCATCTTCAAGACCACGGCAGCCGCGGCGAGAGGCCAATCCAGAGCTTCTTTCTGCCGCACTTCGCAGACCGCCATTTTGACGTCCCCTGGATCCGGTACCAGGATTTCCGTCATAATTTCACCTGGGCGCAGAGCGTGTTCGCTCTCCTGATCGCTCTTCGGAGTTACAAAGAACTCCCGCACGGAAAGCTCACGCACGCCTTGGGGGCCGTGGAGTTTCACCTTGGCGTCCAAGGCGATCAAAATGGGCCCCAGGCTGGACGGGCTGACGAAGTAAGCCGGCCCGGAATTTCCCAGGATGGCGTGGTAGCGGTTGTCCCCCTCCGGAACCAGCGGCTTGCCCTTGTAAACCGCCAGCAATCCAAACCCGGCGCGATAGTACCAGCAGCGAGGGCGTTGGCAGAGATCTCCGCCCACCGTTCCCGTACTGCGAATCTGCGGGCTATGGACGCCTTCCGCCGCCTGGACCAGGGCGGGGAAGTGTTCCCGAACTTCGGCGCTCTCCATCAACTCTTCCAATGTCACCGCCGCGCCCAGCCGCAGCCCCGACTCATTGTGGAAGGATATTCCCTTAAGCTCCTTGACATGTTGCAAGCTGACCAGGCGCTTGGGGGTGGCGACGCCATCCTTCATCAAGCTGAGGAGGTCAGTGCCCCCGGCCAGTGCCTGGGCTTGGCCCTCCGAACTCGTGAGCAACTGGACAGCTTCCTGGGTTGATTTCGGCCGAGCGTATTCAAAGGCTTCCATTAGGCAACCCCTCCTTTCGCCAGTGCTGCCAGAACTTTATCAGGAGTCAGGGGGATGGTCGGCACCCGCACGCCAATGGCGTTGGCCACGGCATTGGAAATGGCAGCGCCGGGGGAAATCACCGGAGGCTCACCCAGCCCGATCACCCCTCTCTCATCGTAGCCAAGTCCCGTCATCATATGGACCACGAGTTCGCCGATGTCTCCAATGCCGGCCAGCTTGTAAAACTCCATGTTGTTATTCAGCATGCGCCCCGTGATCTGGTCCATGATTTTTTCTTCGAATAGCGCGTAAGTAATTCCCATAATCAGGGCGCCGTAGCACTGACTCTCCGCTGTCTTCAGGTCAATGATCAGGCCGCAATCCTGCACGGCAACCATCTTGTTGATTCTCACCAAGCCGGTTTCCGTATCCACGGAGACGTCGGCGATTTGCACGCCGCCCACGCCACTATCCCCCAGCTTGCATTTGGTCCGGTCGGGGTGTTTGCCCGTGGCCTGAATGCTCTTCACGTGCAGCTTGGCGCAGGCGTCCTTCCAACTCAATTTCTTTGAGGCATCGCCTTTTGCCTGGATGTTCCCGCCTACAGCCACCAAATGGTCAGCCGGAACGCCCAGGGCAGGAGCAATGACGGCAAAGAGTTGATCCAGGGCATCGATGGAGCCGCGGCGAGTAGAAGCCGAGACGCCGCCCACGGTCGTACTGCCGCCTGAAGCATCGTCCGGAGGGTATTTGCTATCGCCGATGTTGACCGTCACGGCCTCCACCGGCAACCCCAACGTTTCCGCGGCCACGATGGCGATGACGGTCCGGGTGCCCGTTCCGAGGTCCTGGCTTCCCATAGTTACTTCCACGGAGCCGTCGGGGTGAATGCTGACGGTGCACATGCTCTTGTGGCCGGCGCCGCCCCAGGTGTGCATGCTCAACCCCATGCCACGCTTCATGTGGCCAGCGGTTTTGTCTCCCCGGGGGTGCCAGTTGTTTTTCCAATCGGCGAGTTCGGCGGCCTTCTGAAGTTCTTCCCGGTAGACTTTCCCTCGGCCTCCCGCCGCAAGGTCCGCGTTCTTGGAGAAGAACTCGATGGGGTCCATGTTGAGTTTGGCGGCCAGATCTTCCAGCGCGCACATGGTTAGCGCCGCTGCCTGCGGATGATCCGGCGCGCGCCAGGCGCGGGCTGGTCCGGTGTTCGTGCTGATGGAGGTATGCTTGGTGGAACTGTTGGGTATCTGCAGCACATAAGGGAGGGGAGGCATCCCTGTGCCGCTGGGACCCCCCGTGCCCCAGGAGTGTGAATCCCATGCGACCAATGTTCCATCCTTCTTTGCCGCCACTTTGATCTGGGCGAAACTGGAGGGCCGCGCCCCGGCCCCTTCCAGTTCCATGTTGCGATCCAGCATCAGCTTGACGGGCTTGCCGGCGGCCTTCGCCAATTGCGCCACATGGATGCCCCATTCGTCGGGACCGAACTTGCTGCCGAATCCTCCCCCAACGTAATTGCAGATGGTCTCAATGTTCTTATCTGGAACGGTCATCCCTTGCTCGCGCAGTGACTGCCCGATTTGGCTGGGGAGGCCGGGAACATTTTGCGTGGAGGAATAGGTGAGAAGCTTCTCCCCCGTCCACTCCGCCACGTTTCCATGCGATTCCAGACAACAATGGGTAATTGCCGCGATGCCGTAATAACCCTCGGAAATAACAACTTCAGGATCGCTGAATGCCTTGGCGGGATCACCCACCGTCTTTCCCCCTGCGCTCGTGCCGTGGCTGCCGGCTTGTTCCAGGTTTTCTTCCAGAACCAGGTGGGGGAGTTCCTCGAATTCCACCTTGATCTTGCGGAGAGCATCCTCCGCGATATCTTCGCTCACGGCGGCGAGGGCGATAATTTCATCGCCGACCCAGTTGGTTTCCTTGCCGACTCCCATAATCACCTTTACGGTTTTCACGCCGGGCAACTTTTCCGCTTCGGAAGTGTCAATGGCGGTGATCTTGGCGTGAGCGTAGGGCGAGCGATAGATCTTTCCAATCAGGAGTCCGGGCCGGTTGATGTCGTAGGTGTATTTCGCGCCGCCGCTTGCCTTGGCGGGCCCATCAATGCGCTTGATGCGCTTCCCGATGAGGCTGCGATCACCCTCCGCCGGCCAATCATATTTGCACTTATCCATTGGCTCGTCCTCCCTTCATTGTCTTCGCTGCATCCAACACTGCTTCTCGAACCCCCGCGTAGGTGCCGCAACGGCAGAGGTTGCCGCCCAGGCCCTGTTCCACCTCTTCTCTTGTTGGATTGGGGTGCTTGTCCAAAAAAGCTTTGCAGGCGACGACGAAGCCAGGCGTGCAGAATCCGCACTGTTGCGCATCGTGCTCGACGAATGCGGCCATCACCGGGTGGAGATTACCCTCCGTCCCCAGCCCTTCGATGGTCTCGATGCGGTGGCCTTCCGCCTCGATGGCAAGCATATTGCACGCATAAACAGGGCGGCCATCCAGGATCACCGTGCATGCGCCACAGACTCCGCGGTCGCAAACTTTCTTGGCGCCGGTCAGGTCCAATTGATTGCGCAACGCGTCCAGCAAGGTCACCCGCGGCTCAACTTTTAAGTTGTGTGACGTGCCGTTGACGTGAAGCGTAATCGGCACAGCCCCCGGTCCGAGCACACCGGGTGAATGCTCTTGTGCGGCGGCACCTGCCTCCGGCGTGGCCAGCAAACCCGTCGATACCGCCATGCTGGCGCCCTTCAAGAAGTCGCGTCGCGAAAGACCATCCGGGGGGAGTTCCGGCAAGTTCTTTTTCCTTCGCATAATGGGCTCCTCTAGTAATTAAGCGAATCTGCGGCGGAAGAAATTCCTGAACCCGCGCCGCCTGGCGCGCCTTCACTTTTATTCTGTTGAATCAGTCCCGAACTCGAAGACGGACATTATATCATTGGAAAGCTGTGATGGGTGACGATGAATGGGGGGTGTGGTGCGCGGAATAATTGTGGAGGCCGAAATCCCTCCGATGTAGCGCCACCCCTACCGGATTAAAACGAGTCAAGATTTTAGCCTGCGCGAAGCGCCTTGATGGAGTGCGGTTGCAGCAGCTACCGCCTTGGAATGCGGTGGCGACAGCCACCGCGGTGCTTTACAATAGCACGGGTGGCCACCACCGAATCTATAGCACCGTCG
>JARLGN010000325.1 GCA_031292775.1 Acidobacteriota bacterium
GCACACCCATGATCAGCAGGAAAACGGCGAACACATACAGGACACCATGAAAATGCCGGACAAGTTGAACCCCGGCAAGGATGAAGACCCCGCGCATCACCAGGGCCCCCAGCACGCCCCAAAACAGCACACGATGCTGATGTTCGGCGGTCACCCCCATGGCAGTAAAAATCACGGCAAATAAGAAGATGTTGTCAACGGAGAGGGATTTTTCCAGCAGGTAACTGGTGAAGAACTGGAGCGCGGGTTCGGCGCCATAGCGCCAATAAATTCCCACGTTGAAGGTCAGCGACAGAGCCACCCAAAAGGAGCTCCAACCGGCCGCTTCAGCAAATCGCAGGGCGTGCGGGCGGCGGTTGAAGACTCCCAGATCCAGCGCCAGCAGGGCCAGTACAAAAGCGATGAAGATGATCCAAGGCCACATGAAGAGTTGTCAGTCGTCAGTTGTCAGTATAAGCGCTGTGCCGGACTTCTCCCCAGCCTCAGCGTTTCCCTTTTGGGCGGTGATGCTTTTAAGCCCCAAAGGGACGACCTATCACAGCCCAGGCCAATTGAAGGTGTGAAATATTCCCTGGAAGTGCAAGAACATTTCACGCTAGGGCGCAAAGCCGCAGAGGCGCGAAGAAAACAAACCATTTATTCTCTATGGTCTGTGCGTCTTGGCGCCTTTGCGTGAGATTGTTCATTTTTTCACAGCTTCATTGGCCTGGGCTAAATTAGTGCGCCCCGTTGGGGCTCGCTCAAGACCGACGCAACGTCAAAGTAGCGGCGGGTCTAAACCCAGGTCCGGCCAAATCCGTCATGAGAAATCCGGGCTAGGCGCGATAGGCTGCTACTGAAAACTGATGACTGAGAACTGATAACAGAAGACTGATAACGGGCTCCGGGCGAAATGCTATCTGACGCCGGATAACTTATCAAGGCTGGCGAGTGTGGCGAGAACCACACGGCCCACAATCGTCAGACTCAGCGGGCTGCAATGCTCCACCGTATCTTTCGCCGTGTGCCAGTAGCCGTCGTCGGGGTTGAAGTCGATCAGGTCCACCGCAGCCACTCCGGCGTTCACAAAAGGAACGTGGTCGTCACCAACACTGGCCGGAGAATCCAGAAAGTACTTCGCATACCCGAGGCTGTGGGCGGCAGCGAACACGGCGTCCGTCAACCACGGCGTGGACCCCGCCTCGCGGTGGATTTCCAGGTGGGAGTCACCAATCATATCCACCAGGATCATCGCATGGATCCGGCCGAGTTCGCCCCCGGAAGCAAGTTTTTGCACCAAATGCCGGCTGCCGTAAACGCTGTCGGTCTCCGTCCACTCACGAACGGCTTCTTCCCCGTCAAAGAAGACCAGCCAATAGGTCAATGCGTGCTTGCGCCCTTGCAAAGCGCGCGCCAATTCCAGGAGCAAGGCAGCACTGGAGGCGCCATCATTCGCACCAACAAAACGGAAATTGTCAAAGCGCTTGGTGTCGTAGTGGCCAGCGACCATTACAATTTTGGATTGGGTACCGGGGAATTTGGCGATGACGTTGGTCATGGGGATGACGCCAAGGGGGGTGGAGGCAGTAAAGGAGTCCTCTTCCACCTGGGCGCCGGTCAGCTTGAGTTGCGCAATCATCCAGCGCCGGGCCTCGGCCAAGGGCGCCGATCCCGCCGGGCGTGGACCATAGCTCACCAGGTGCTTCAAATCCGCGAATGCACGCCCGCCATTGAACGTTGGGCCCGGCGTCTGAGCATGAAGTCCACACGGAGCGGCAAGGAGGAGCACTACGGTGCACGCCCCCAACCCGCTCCAGCTCATTTTATGCCTAGGCTTCGGCATTTTTCGATTTCCGTTTTTTCCTCAGGTAAACGAGCCAGGAAAGTCCTATGCTCAAGAAGTAAAGGCCGACGAGGGGGATCCAAACCACGAAGATGCTCGCCATGTCATTACTGGGGACAATGCCCAGGGCAATGACCGCCGTCAGCAGGACCGCATAGCGGAAGTTCTTCAAAAGGAATTTGGGCGTGACAATGCCAAAGATCGAGAGCAGTAGAATCACTACGGGCAATTCAAAAACTACGCCCACCGAAACTACGAGAGAAATCGCCAGGTCCCAGTATTCGTTGACGGTCACCATGGGCTGGAATTGATTGGCAAACTCCAACAGAAAACGGAATACCTTGGGCAAAGCCAGCTTGTAGGCGAAGAAGCCGCCCGACATGAACAGGCCGCTGGTCAGCATGACAAAAGGCCAAATATATTTCTTCTCGTTGCGGTAAAGTCCGGGCGATACAAACAGCCAGAGCTGAAACAGGATGTAGGGCGAGGCCAGGAAAATTCCGCCCATGATGGATAGTTTGATGTAAAGATTGAACGGATCTACGGGATTGGTGTAGACGAGCTTTGCCGGCAAGTGCAGCGCGCTCAGGGTATCGGTGAGCGGCTTTGCCATGTAGGCATAAATGACTTTGTGATACCAGAAGCAGACACCGGTGGTGATGAAGATTGAGTAGATACTGTGCAGCAGCCTGACTCTTAGTTCCTCAAGATGCTCAAGGAACGACATCTGCTTGCCGCTCAGTTCCACTTCCTCAGGGTCGGGGTCCGGTTTCGTCGGGGGTGGGTTCGGGATCGTGATGCCCATAGGTGGAGGTCGTGTCAGGACTGCTCTCGGGTAAGCGGTCCAAATTCTTAATTTCCTCTTCCAGTGAATTCCTTAGCTCGTTTGACGCGCGCCGCAACTCTCCCAAACCCTTGCCGAGGGTACGAGCGATTTCCGGCACTTTCTTGGGGCCGAATAGGAGGTAGGCAACAAAAAGGAAGAACCCGACTTCAAAAAAACCGCCGCTAAACAATGTGCGCCTCCACTGCGATAATAGGTAAACCCCGGGGTGTTGTCAAGGTTAACCGCACTAAAGGTCTTCAGTCGTCAGTCTTCAGTCGTCAGTAACTCCCCCGAAGCGGGCGGCAAGTTTGAACGCAGCGACGCCATTCTGGCGGCCCAATGCCGACTGGAAGCCAACACTCCACCTGAAATCGAGATATTGAGATCGATGGGGGGCATATTCCTCGAAACCTTGCGCCCTGATTCTGCATCCTATGATCGGGGTGAGTGTAAGGCCGTATTTTCGCCACAACCCTCTATGATATACTCCCTTAGCAGGGTGAGGAGCTGCAAATTCATGAAACAAGCACGCCGAGTGGTTTGGTTTATACTGTCTACGGTCCTACTTTGTGCGCTGCTCGGAGGCATCTACGGCCGTCAGGTTGAGGCTACGACTGGCAACGATGACTCCGACGTAAAAGCGAGCTTGAACGCCTTCACCCGCGTGTACGACCTCGTGGAACAGAATTACGCCGACCCCGTTGATCCCGACCAGGCAATTTATGGCCCCCCCAATGGCAATACCGGCGCCATTCCCGCAGCTCTGCGAACCCTGGACCCGCACTCAAATTTCTTTGACCCCCGCGCCTTCGCCCTGCTCCGCGAAGACCAGGAGGGCAAGTATTACGGCGTTGGCATGTCCATCCAAGCGCGTCCCGGCAAGATGGGCAAGCTGGTCACTATCGTGGTGGCCCCCATTCCCGGGTCCCCGGCCTTTCGTGCCGGACTGCGGCCCGGCGACATGGTGGCGAAGGTCGATGGCAAGTCCACCGACGGATTGAACACTTCACAGGTGGCGGAATTGCTCAAAGGCCCCAAGGGCACGCAGGTTCATGTGACCATCATTCGCGAGGGTTATACCGAACCGC
>JARLGN010000041.1 GCA_031292775.1 Acidobacteriota bacterium
ACCTGGGCGCCGGTGCCGATCAGGCCGAACTTATAGCGGGCCTGCAACTGGGCCCCCTGGGTGGCAAAAGCCAACTGGAAGACGACAGGATTAAGCTGATTGAGCAGGGTGCTATTCGGGTGCTCGACAAAAATCAGATTGCCATTCCACTGTCCCGGCAATTGGGCGGCAGTGGGCACGCTGGTGTGCGGATCGGCAAAGAGCAGTTGATGGTCTTCCACCGACATCTTCTCAAAGGGATAGTTGTTCCGGGCCATGACGAAGGTGGCAAACTCCAAGCCATTAGGAAAATCCCCAAGGTGCATCACCCCGATGGCGTTTTGCGCGTCGATCACCTTGATGGTGTCGTACACCTGCTTGTAGGGATCGTTCAGGTAATGGAGCAGGAGGACGTTGTCACCCTGCTTGAAATAGCGGCGATTGCTATCCGGGTAGGAGACTTCGCGTACCTGGGGATCGCCGGGGAGTTGATGGATTTCATAATTCACCACCAATCCCGTGGCAACCCCGGCCTGTACTTTGTCAAAACGCTTCCAGAAACTTCCGCCGGCAAAGATTTGTCCTGCTTGCACGCCTTTGTCCCCCAGCACACTGTCGCGGATGCGCTCTTCCCATCCCAAAAGTGAATCTTCTGCAAACGAGCCCTTCCAGAAGGAATCGCGGAAGATGCGCTTCTTCGCAAAGTCGAACGTGACCTTGCCGGTATTGAGAAGCGATTCCAGCGGTTGGGTTGTGGCGTTCCGAAGTACCTGCTGCAAGTCCGTTCCGTGCTGGGTACTGAAATAATCGGGCGTGTCCGCCCCGCGTAAAACTTCCATCTGAACGTCATCGCCGAAGCTGCCAATGTCCGGCCCCAACGGGTCGTAGGTCAGTTGGACAAACTGCGCCGTGAAGGCCAGAAAACGCATCCGTGCCTGCATTTGCAGGATGGGATCATTGGTGCCCGTCACCTGGAACGAGGCGAGGAAGCCCACCATATTTCCCACCGCGGCCAGATCCTCGAAGGTCCGGAATTTCATATAGCCCAGGCCCACCTGGGTGTCAGGCTGGCCGGCCTTGACTTCATAGATATGGCAGTAAAGGGTGGTGTAATCCTCCAGCAATTCCGCCATGCCGCGGAAGCCCCCTCCGCTATCTTTCTGCATGTACTTTATTCCCTGAAGGTAGAAGCGTCTGCCGTCCGGCCACGAGAACTCCACGTGATAACGAATTTCGGCTTCGCCGGTGGCGGGATTGACCTCCAGATAATTGAACCGGCTGTTTTGTGAATCGACGACGTAGCTTACCTGCGTTTGACCCAGGAATGTGCCGAAGGAAATCGTGCCCTGCATTTGGGCTTCGTGCTCGGGCCCGTCAATGAACTCGTTGACGTCGCGGGCCGTCATGTGGAGGTCAAACTTGCAATCCACTCCGCCGGCAGGGGTGCCGGTGGCGGGAATGCGGTCACCGATGGTGAGATCTCCCTCCCTGTCAGGGGTGGGAGTTGTGGCTCCCTCAAAATACCAGCCCACCATTTCTTCATCGAACGTCAGGCTCAAGCCGTCGGGCAGGTAGACATCCAGGAAGGGTTTCAAAAGGGCTTCCGTGGGAAGAGCCTTCATATCGGTCCGCGTCAGCATGTAGTAGAAACCGAAATCGCCGGAGGGGTCGGAGTGAAAGAGTCCCAGCGAAAGGCTACTCAGGGCGGATGACACAGCGGGGGGAATGGCCGTGAGGTATTTTCCCACCAGAAAATCGCTCGATATCTTGCGGATTTCGTCGTGGAACGGGGAGAAATCATTCAACTGAAAATGATCCTGGAGGAAACTGGGCAGGACCAGGCCTTCCATCAAACCCATCAGCAGGTAGCGGCAGGCCAGGCGGCCGTCGGGCTTGGCGTCAAAGTTCAGATAGGCCACACCGCCCGCATGGTTGGCGTTGGAGATGACGTCCATCCTCCACACGCCTTGCAGGTCCTGTGGGGTGGGGACAGCGCCGGACGCATAGAGCGCCAGATGATCATTCACCGTCATCTGTTCGAAGCTGTGCTTCCGCGTCATGGGAAACGTGATCTGGCGAATCCCATTCGGATACTCTCCCAGGTAGACGCGGCCAATGATGAGGTCCGGGTTGATTACCTTGAAGATGTCGTAAAACCCCGTCCAAGGCGCGTCCAGGTATTTCAACAGAATATACTTCCCCGCTTCCAGCGTCCCCGCAGGCTTTGCCAGGTTGATTTCTTCAAGACTATTCCGCGCATGGATGTGGTCGTCAGTGTCACTGGTGACTCCCGTGTAGTGGCCGGAAGCGTCTTGGTGAAACTCTTTCTTGAATCCAGTGAAGAGCGCCGAAGACATTGCATTCAAAATACTGTCCTGGGGAAAGAAGCCCTTCCAGAACTGGTCGTTGCGGATCGTACGCGAGGCCAAATCAATCTGCGGGGTCCCACCTTGATTAATCAGCGTGTCAATCCCCAGCGATGTGCAGCGCCGGAATAGAGGTTCCAACTGCGCCTCGCTGTAAGTTGAGACCAGAAGCGGGTCGATGGTGGACAAGCTGACGGACTTGTTGGGTTGGGGATAAGGGTTCCCTTGAAGAGTCTGAATATGCCTCTCGACCGCACGCTCCGTAAGCGCTGAGATGGTGAGCAGCGGATTCACATTCAGGGCGGACGGGACGAGCGAACCATCGCAAACAAAGAGCCCATCGTGAACACTGCCATCTCCGGAAAACACCCTTCCGAACTCGTCGGCGGATCCATGGAGATAATCCTCACCCAAGGGGCAGCCGCCCAAGGGATGCGCCGTCACCAGATGCCGGGTCTTGAAAATGTCCCATAAAGGGTTCGAGATGAAGTTCGCCTGCTGAGCGCGCGCGTGGCGCCGCAATTCCTCATTGATGCGCGTGAAAATAATCTCCCGCCCCGCGCCGTCCCACTGAATCTTCAAGCATCCGCTGGGGTCATACCAGTGGGAATCCAACACTATGGTTCCGCGCGCGTTATCGTGAGCCATCACCAGATAGAGCATGGTGTGGTTCAACGCTCCGTCGATACGGTACGGATGCAGCAGGTCGCTGTCGTTGAGAACCCGTTGGCTTTGGGCGTCCGCATTCCCCGCATATGTCGCATCGCCATGCAGAAGAGCAAAGGCCGCTTTCGCTCCCAAAACGTACGCGCTGGGGAAAGAAAGGTCTTCCACCGTGAAGCGATCCTCGATCGGCACGTTGCCGTCGTAAGAAATGGCGCTGACAATCGTGGGACCCGGCGGCAGCGCTCCCCCGGCAACCGGAGGCTTCAAACCATACCCGAGCACGTTGTCGGCGTAAGTTCCGTTGTAGGAGAGTCCGAAGAAATCTCCGTTGCCGCTGAACCCCGTTCCCAAAACCGGCGAGACCGGCAAACCGTGCGTTTCCGAGCGCAACAGAATTTCCGGTGAGTTGATGGCCCCGGCGGCGAGCACAACATTTTTTGCATCCAGGGTAAAGGACTCGCTGGAGAGATCGTCAGCGACGTGCGATCCGTGAATCCGCCAGCCTCCCGCCGCGAGCTTCTCCACCCATTCCACCGCGGTTTGCGTGTAGATTTCCGTCCCGGCGCTTTGAGCCAATGGCAGGTAGTTCATGTAGAGAGTGTTCTTCGCCCCCACATTGCAGCCCGTAATGCAGTCGCCACAGTTCGTGCAGGGTTTTTGGTCGGCCCCATAAGGGTTCTTGCCGTCGATATTGAAATTGACGTTGATGTTGAGCGGATAGGCGTGGTTTCCGAATTCCACGGCGCGACGCTCCATGGCCTGCACTTTGGCCAGGTCCATCGCCTGGGGATGGGGGCTTGATGCCAGCACTTGCCGCGCCCGCAGGTAATAGGGCATCAAAACGTCGCGCGTGATGGATCGAGGCCAATTCGTTTGCGCGAATACTTCTGGGTCAGGGATGATGGCGACATTGGCATTCACCAGCGACGTCCCGCCCAGGCCGGATCCCTTGATGACGGAAATGTCCTGATAGTTTAGAAACTCGTAGAGCCCCAGGGGATTGAGACTATTGCGCTGGGCCGCAAGGACGCTGGCAGTTTCGTCAGGAAAAGTTCCTATAGGCCATTCGCGGCCCCGCTCCAAGAGACAGATGGAGGGCTTGGGATTGAGATTGGCCGACGCCAGCCTCGCGGCGAAGATGGCGCCTCCATACCCTGACCCGACAATGATGTAGTCGTAGGCTTTCTTCCTGCTTGCAAAATCGAGTCCCAGCATGGGCATCCCCCCGCAGCGACATTCAAATAGCGATGATCAAGCCGACGTGCGACCATCAGTAAAGCCCCTGTCGCTCGTTGGTTAAATCGCCAGACAGCGCAACATAATCCTGCTTCAACCTGATTGACTGTGGTTGAGTAGGACCGATTTTCAGCACATTTATTGATTCCCCGCCTGAGGGGATACACTTTGGTACATTGCAAGTTAGCTAAAGTCAAGAAGATTTTTGATGGTGGTCATATATCAGGCCCACGACCAACCAACCTGCTTAGTGGTTGACCTTCTGCACTGGATGGCAGGGTAGTTGCCCGAGGTTACCCCCAGCCCAAGCCAAGAGCTATTGACAAATTGTCATTAATAGTATTAATGTCCGAATCGCGCTTCCATAAAAATTAGGCGACATTTGCACCGAGGAGCATCGATTTGCCGACTATCCCACTTGCAGATGGCTTCGGGCTCAATCTTCAGGCCAGCCTGAATCCGAAATCCGCCTTCGCGAAATACTTCCAACAACCTCCAGCCTTTTCGGTGATGCAACATGATCTTGCCTCGCTTCAGGACATCCCGCTCACGGGATTTCCGTTAAAGTCTACGGAAGTTGGCTTGGCTTTCACGCAGCCCACAACGGTGGCATCAACCAGCCCCCAGTTCGCGGGCAGCGCGGCGGCCTCAGCAACTCTGTGCGTAGTGGGGGGCGGAAAACTCTTCGATCCTGATCCCTTCGACAACCCCATTGACGTGCCAAGCGGGCGCGCCTATTTAGGGCTTGGGATGAAGGCCACTCTCTCGCCAGGCGCAAACGCCGCCTCCGGGGAGTTGACGTTTGGCTTCGCGGCGGGAGGCACGGTGTGCATGACGCACTACCAATCGTTTGCCACCACCGCTACAACCCCGACATTCAGGACCGCGCTCCAAACGTCTTTGCAAAACTATGTTATTCCGCTGAGCCCCGATGATCTTGCCGCCTTGGGGGTTGGCGATGTCGCCGTAATCGAAGGGACGGGCACACTACAACTTTCGGGATCCGTCAACTTGTTGACTTCTGTGAATCCTCTCGTGAGTGTCTCCGCCGCTCCCTTGTCAGCAACGCTGCAGATTCAGGAAGGCGCCAAGATTAACATCGCAGCTTGCTTTAAGATCACGGGTGATTTACAAATCCGGGTTCAAAAAGTTGATGCGGGTACGGTGCGCATGGGCTTTTACAGGAAGGGCGGCACCGAGTTCACCGTTCAAGTTGAACCCGTGGTGGGCGTGACTGCGGGAACCACCAATATGGATTTCATCTCCACGGTGCTGGGCGCCATCGGGTCTTCCCCGCTCCCTTCGGCTGACCAGCTCAAGAATGCGGGACTTGGCGAGGAGAAGCAGGGACTCATCGTGGAGGCCCTCAAGGCTGCCATCCAAAGAAAGCTCGAGCTTTCCATCCTGGAAGAACTCCACGCGCGCGCTTCGCAAGAGGCTGCATTCCTTTATGAAATCGCTCTGAATAATCTGGGGGCGGATGGTCGCACGGCAATCCAGGAGGCCTTGAGATTAAACCTTTCCAGCTTGTGGCAATCTACAGGATCGTTACCCACGGGCATCCGCGAGGTTCAGAATCTTCTCACGACCACAAAGACAACGGGACATTCCCTGAAGATCAACCTTCTGGGCATTTACAACTTCGCGTCCATAAACGATCTAACGCTTAAGGGGACGGTGCTGACCGACCCGGCGAGCGGCGAAATCCTGATTACCGATAGCGCCACGGCAACTCGCGTCTCCGGGACGATTAACTTCCTGGCTGATCCGGATAAACTCCGGAAGGTTCTGGCGCAATCCTTCCTTATAACCGCCGCTTACCGTTGTAGCGGATTAATTGCGCATGCGCCGAGTTTGAAAGTCTCTTATTGGCATTTCGCCGAACATGCCCAGACCGATCACCCCACCATGGCCGCCGACCTGCATGTCCTCAAGGTGTTGGGCCTGATTTCTGCGGATCAAGAACAGCAAAGCCTTACCCCGATTGGAGATTTTGGCCGCTCCACCTTTTACCTGAGCACCGGCTATGACGACGCACTCAGCCAAAGTCTCTTTCTTCGAAATGATGGCCAGCCGCGCGATCGCGATGAGTTCGAACGGATCGGCCGCAGCGCACTGCAACTGCTAATTCAACCGGGCAGTAACGAAGATTTCCGCCTGCGCGCCTTGAATGATGCAGCCTGGCCGCAGGTCAAGGACACAGGCGGAACAATTATTAATCTCGCCCAGGTATTCCCTGATCTACGCACCGATTCGCAGATCCCCGTCATTGCGGGGGACTATGTCCTCATCGCGTGGTGGGCCACGACCATGGCCCGCATGGCTCAGTCCTTAAGTGCGGCGAAGCAATTCTTTTCCCAGGTTCCTCCACCAAGTGCTGATAGTCCGGCATTCAAAAAGGTTCAATCCGATTTGTGGCATCAAATGGCGGATGTAGCACGCAACACGCACGATCGATTTTCCGACCCCTGGGGGGTACTGGCAATGGACTCAGCCTCCGGGCAGAAATCCGTGGCGAGCGCCCGGATTGTATCCACCGGGCTGACCCTGAACGTGGAACGGCCCCAGACGCCATAGTCTGCGAGGTCATTCGCGAAGGGCCGCTGGTCGAATACCAATTACGGCATTATTTGTAGTTGCCCAGGGCAAACATCAACTAAAAAGAGGCTTTCGATGCGCGGTGAGCCGCACATTCCCAGTCTGAAGAGTTTCGTCATTGCGGCTTCAATCCTACGGGAAATGCAGGCGCAACAGGGCGGCTCCCCCAAGCGCATTCCCATAATTGTGTGTCTGAAGGAGTCGGCGGAGCACCCGGAGTCAGGGGTGCAATCCTCCAAGGAGGAGATTAAGAAGTTTCTGCGCGATAAGTGCGACCAGTTGAACGACAGCGATTTCTATGTCTTCGCCTCCCTGTTTCCGGATGACATCAAGAAACTTGCCGAGCTCACGCAGTGGGTTTACCAGCTCTGGTTGGACGAAACAACCTACGCACACCTGCTCTCTTCCACGGATACGGTCAAGGCGACATCATGCTGGCGGACTTTTGACGCGCGTGGCAAGGGAATCACCTGGGCCGTAATGGATACGGGCATCAATGCCGACCACCCCCATTTCGCCACGTGGAATACCGTAAACAAAACTCTCAGCAAGAACCTCTCAAGCTCTGCCACGCTTGACGACCAGGACGGCCACGGTACCCACGTTGCCGGAATTATTGCTGGCATGGTCCCGCCCTGGCCGGAGGGGAAGCCCTACCGTGCGGCGACTTTTGTGGAAGAAGAAGGGGACAGTCCTCAAATCAACGATCTAACCGGACCGCCTTCGGGCGTCGCGCCGCTGGCTACGCTCTTGAACATTAAAGTCCTGAATGACGATGGCACGGGTTCGGCTTCGGCGGCGATTCGAGGGCTCGAATACCTTCGCAAGCTAAACGACGTCAGCCGGGGTATCCAGGTGGATGGTGTGAACATGAGCCTTGGCTACCCCTTTGACCCGAAGAGCTATGGTTGCGGCTACAGTCCTCTCTGCCAGGAAGTAGCTCGCGCGGTCGAGTCCGGATTGATTGTGGTGATTTCGTGCGGCAACTGGGGATATGGCAAAGTCGCGATGGCAACTGGCGAACAGGCTGCGGTGGCGGTCGTGTCATCCATAACCGACCCCGCCAACACCGAAGCTGCCATCAGCGTGGGCTCGGTTCACAAGAGCGCGCCTCATCGTTACGGAGTTTCCTACTTCTCCTCGAAAGGACCCACCGCGGACGGGCGCATGAAGCCCGACCTGGTAGCGCCTGGGGAAAAGATCATTTCCTGCCATGCCCATCCGGAGCAGGGATTTCACTATAAAGAAGCAAGTGGGACAAGCGCCGCTGCTCCGCACGTTTCAGGAGCCATCGCGGCCTTTTTATCCGGTCACCAGGAATTCCGCGGCGACCCGGAGGGCGTAAAGCAGATCTTTATCAAGACCGCCACCGATCTGGGCCGCGACGACGCTTACCAAGGCGCCGGCATGATTGATTTGCTGCGGGCGATGATGTCTGTCTGAGAATGAAAGGAGCCTCGCTTATGGCACGCTTCAAGCAGTTTCACGATCCCGAACTCTCGATTTGGCAAGCCGCCGTGGGGGAAGTCGAGGCCCAGCGTTCCGTTGGAGCCCAGACGTTGGACGTGGGAGCGCCGATTGTAGTGACTGGCCGACCCGATGATCTGGACGACATGTCCTCCGAGGCCATCGCATACTGCAATCAGGTCGACACGGGCACGCCCATCGCCCAAGCTACCGCAGGTCACCCGGCAACGGAGGGGCTGCTCCAAACCGCTGGTTTCTGCTCGCTGACGGCACTCAAAATAGCGAAGGCGAAGCTTCTGGGTAATGCCACAGCTCTGGAGCAATATAAGAATGAGCTCGCCAAATTTGGCGATTGCGATCCCAAATACGCGGAAGCCGCAGCCAAATACGCAGAGTACTTCGTCGCCCAACAGAAGCAGATTCCCTATATCCCTTACAAGAACCTGAGTGACTTCGTCATTGATGGCAAGTTTCCGGCCCAAGCCAAAATCGCGATCGTTGGCGACTGGGGAACCGGTCAGGAAACCGCCAAGCTGGTTCTGCGGCAAATCATGAACAAAAATCCTGACGTGGTCATCCACCTGGGGGATATCTATTACGCCGGAACCCAGTTCGAAGTAACCAGCTACTTCTTGCAGCTTTGGCAACAAGTTCTGAACCTGGGCCCGAATTTCGATCGGATTCCCACCTTCACGCTCACCGGAAACCATGACATGTACTCCGGCGGCGCACCTTATTACCAGTTGATAAAACAGCTCGGCCAGCCTGCCAGCTATTTTTGCTTGCGCAACGCCAACTGGCAATTCGTGGCCATGGACACCGGGTACAATGACCACAATCCGTCTGCCGCCGGAGCGGGCGCAACGTACTTGCAGGATCCGGAGGTGACATGGCTGGCCGATAAGGTCAATAACGCCGGCGCCCGCAATACCGTTCTGCTGTCGCACCATCAGCTTTTCACCGCGTACGATAGTATCGCCAATAAAGAAATCAACCTGCGGCTCTACACGCAAGTTTCACCCTTCCTGCCGAAAGTGGCGCTTTGGATTTGGGGTCATGAACACGATTTTGTGCCCTACGACTCCTACCAGAACCTCAAGCGAAGTTGTTGCCTTGGTCATGGGGCGTTTCCGGTTGGCATGGATGAGTTGCCCAAGGACCCCAAGTATGCTGACGTGCCGGTGATCAAGGATGCCTCCGGGAAGAACATGCGCCTGGGAATTACGGATGGCCAGTACAATCACGGCTACGCAATCATTGAGATCGACGGGGCGGCGGGGAAGGTCTCCTACTATCAGGATAGCGATGAGGACACGCCCATGCTTACACAGTCGCTGACGTAAAGAGGTGTAGCGCGGACCTGCTTTGTGGGTCTGCGGTTCTTCTATTGCAACAAACGCGTATCTCAAAGGCCCACTCCTGCCTGC
>JARLGN010000326.1 GCA_031292775.1 Acidobacteriota bacterium
AAGAACTCCCCTCCTGATTCAGGAGGGGCGGCGCGCTGAGCGACGGGGTGGTTACTCGCAGGAAGCTCCATACCCGCGTGGAGACGTTTTTCCGCAAACTGTAAAGCCCGGCGCTACGGGCTTCACTCTGCTAAAATCTCTTTGACGGTTCTTTTGTTATGACCATGCCAGAACAGACACCGGAAGTTCAGCTTCGGGAAGAATTCAATCGCTGGGCGCAAGCTGGCCGCGGCGAAGAGATGGAAGAGAGCCACCTTCCCATCGTTGAGCCCACGCTGGCGCTGATGGATTTGCAACCTTCCGATCGCGTGTTGGATATGGGGTGCGGAAGCGGTTGGCTGTCGCGGCGGCTCGCCGCGCGCGTGCCGAATGGGTCGGTTGTTGGCATTGACGTCTCGGATGAGATGATCCACCGGGCACAACTGGCCAGCACCGGCATCCCCAATGTCCAATTCCTGCACGGAACCGCCGAGGAAATTCCCGCGCCGCCGGACTCATTCGCCAAAGTGCTGTCGGTCGAATCCGCCTACTACTGGCACGACCCGGGCCGCGGCCTCAGCGAGATCTTTCGCGTGCTCCAGCCGGGCGGCTCCGCGTGGATATTGATCAACTACTACCGCGACAACGCCGATTGTCATCAATGGCAAGCCCACTTCCAAACTCCCACGCATTTACTCTCTGCCGCTGAATGGCAGGAACTCTATCGCGCCGCGGGCTTCCGCGAGGTTACGCACCAGCGCATTCCTGACCGCTCTCCGACTCCCGGCGTTTACACCGGCCTCTGGTTTCGCGATGCAGCTCAAATGCAGCGCCACAAGACGGAAGGGGCTTTGCTGGTTACAGGCGTCAAGCCATAACCGTCGTACTGGTGCCGCCGCAGGTACCTTACTGATCCCCGGATGGAAGCCGCCTCGACCTTCGCTTCCGCGCCGTCAAGTGGCTTTGACCGCCAACCGCTTGTGGTTATAATCTCCCTGAATTCTCAGACCGTCTAGCGTGGGTCCTCCGGGTTTTCCAACACTGCACGATCCCCGCGAAAGGTCTCGACTTGAGGCCCATACTTGCTTCAACTATGGAACCGGTGGATTCAAGATCATCCGCGTCTGGCTGGCGGGGTGCTGTTTCTCACCACCTATGTGGTGTATTGTGGAACGCTTTCCAATCTGCTCGTACACGACGACATCCCCCAGGTCCTCGAAAACCCCTACCTTAGAAATCCCGGCCTTTGGACGCGCATCTTCACGGGATCCGTCTGGTCATTCCGTGGCCCCGCGCAACGCGACAACATGTATCGGCCCCTGCAGTTCATAGTTTATTGGGCATTGTACCGTCTGAAAGGTCCCAACCCCGCGGTTTTCCACCTTGCGCTCCTGCTCTTCTACGCCGCCGCGGTGTGGCTGGTATTCCGGTTGGCCTGCAAGTTGTTACCGAACCCCCTGGCGGCCTTTGTGGGAGCTTTGCTTTGGGCGCTGCACCCCTTGCACGTGGAAACAGTGGCGTGGATTTCAGCGCTTCCGGATCTTGGCGCGGCGTACTTTTATTTGCTCGCATTCCTGCTCTTCGTTCGCGCTGAACAATCAGACGACCGGGGTATAGGCCGATACCTGCTTGCCGCTGCCGCTTTCTTACCAGCCTTGTTCTTTAAGGAAATGGCGCTGACGTTTCCGCTGACGATTCTGGTTTACTGGTTCTACTTTCCCGGGAAAACCTCCTGGAAGAGCAAGGTCCTTCACTGGACGATGTTCGCCGCCGCCGTGGCGGTTTACCTTGCCATCCGCATCGCTGTGCTGGGCCGTTTTTCCGAAGCGCATAATCTGTTTCGCCCCACCTGGCGTCTCGGGGCCGTGGCGGCGGGATTGTTGGGCCAGCATGCCAGGCTTTTCTTCTGGCCCGCGCATCTTTCCATATTCCGTTCAATCGGTTTGGCGGAGAGCCTGCATTCGCTGTGGCCCGAGGTCGCCCTGCTGGGTCTTCTGGCGGCGCTTTTACTTCGCAAGCGGCAGCCCATGCTGGGCTTCCTGATCATCTGGTGGGGAGTGACTCTGCTGCCCTGCCTGGATGTTCGCCAGGTGAACTTGCCGGTGGCTGACCGCTTTTCATTTCTGCCAACCGTGGGCCTTTGTCTGGCCCTCGCATGCTTGGCGCTCGATGGGTTGCCAAACCGCCTGGCTCGTCCCAAGGCTGCTCCCGCCTTTGTCGTGGTGCTGGGTCTTCTGATGGCCTTGTGGACCGTTCAAGACGTGCGTTCGGTCCGCCGCTGGCACGACAATGTCTCCCTGTGGGACCAGGCTTACCTGGCATCGCCCAACTCCGCGCTGGCCCACATGCTGCACGGTGTAGTGCTGCAGCAGAGGGACAACAAAATGGACGCGGCCGCGCAGGAGTATCGGCTGGCGATCAAGCTCAACCTGGCCAGTGAACGGCCGCTGGCCGGGGTTACCACGGATTGTTATGTGTTGCTCGGGCAAGTCGCGAGCATCCAGGGTCGCGTGCAAGAAGCCATCGATGATTACAACCAGGCGCTGCGGGTGGTGCCTGGCAACAGCCTCGCCTACAAGTCGGCTGGCATGATCTATCTCCCGCGCGGCGACTATGCCCGGGCGAGGGTGTATTTCCAGAAAGCCGTGGACCTTGATCCCCAGGAAGTGGAGGTGCGCTTCGATCTGGGAATCTGCTTATTGAAACTCGGCGAGCCGCGCCAGGCTGCGGCGCAATTTCGGGCCGCGCGCGAAACAGACGCGACTTACGTTGAAGCATACGCGGCCGAGGCCCGCGCGCTCGAGGCGGCGGGAGACAAGGCGGAGGCGGCGCGCGTCCGGGCATTGATCCCGAAACAATAATTGCGGGCGCGGAAGAGACGTGAGGATGGCGGCGATAGGTGTATTGTGGGCATTATTTCATTATGATGATGAGCTTGTGTGTACTTGGAACTAGCAGGGAGGGGTGAACATTGTTGACCCGTCTGGATGGTCTCCTCAGAAAGTATCATTCCGTAGGCAGTTGGCTTTTAATTCTGGTGGCGGTCGCCGTTTACCGGCGAGTTTTGACCTTCGGGTTTGTCCTTGACGACATCGCACTGATTTTGCAGAACCCCTATATCAAAAATCCGCACCTGTGGAGCAAAATTTTTCTGGGGCCCATGTGGTCGTTCATGGGGCCTGCAGGGCAGAGCAGTTTTTACCGTCCGCTGGGCGTCTTTTCGTTTTGGCTTATCTGCCGTGTGGCTGGGTTCGATCCCGCCGCCTACCACCTTGTCCAGTTGGTCCTCTACTCGCTGGCCATTTGGATGGTGTACCAGATTGGCCGCAAGCTCCTCCCCAGCGAACTGGCGGCGTTTGCCGGCGCTTTGCTTTGGACCTTACACCCCCTGCATGTGGAGGCGGTGGCATGGATATCCGCAATTCCTGACATCGAGTGCGGACTCTTCTGCCTGCTGGGGTTCCGGTGCTTTCTGCGAGCCGAGGCCCAGTCGCCGCCGACCATGCGGCATCACGCCCTGGCCGCGGCGGTTTTCTTCCCGGCCCTGTTCTGCAAGGAGTTGGCGTTCACTTTTCCGCTTCTCCTCCTGGTCTACTGGTTCTGTTATTCCTCGGGAGAGTCCTGGTTCCGGCGGGCACTCCATTGGCTTCCCTATGTGGCGGCTCTCGCAATTTGCGCGGTTATCCGCGTGGCCGTAATGGGCCACTTCTCTGGAGCCTCCCTCTTTCGAGGTTTAAATCCGCAGGTGGCGTGGGTAGCGGTTGGTTTGCTGGGCGAGCACGCCAAGGTTTTCTTCTGGCCCGTTGGCCTCAGTGAATTCCGTGATTTCACGCTTGCGGCCAGCCTCCATTCGGCCTGGCCCTGGGCTGCTCTAATAATTCTTGTGGTGGCCGTCATTTGGCGGAAGCGCAATCCGCTCTTGAGCTTCCTGCTGCTCTGGTGGGTTGCCATGCTCCTGCCCTGCTTTGACCATCGCCAGCTCAGTTTCCCGCTGGTTGAGGATCAGTTCTCCTATTTGCCTTCCGCAGGCCTTTGCCTGGCACTCGGATATCTGGCGCTCGTCTGGGTGCCGCGACGTTTTCCCCGTCTCTATCCCACTCAGGTTGGCATCGGCGCACTGGCGGTCGTGGCGACCTTCTGGACGGTTCAAACTGTGCGTGCCATGCCCCAATGGAGCAACAACGATATGCTGTTTGCCGTGGGCCTCCGTGTTTCGCCCAATGCTGCCATGGTACACTTTTCCCATGGTGTGGCCCTGCAACTTCGCGACAGCAACTTTGATGGCGCTGCCCTTGAATACCAAACCGCGCTGCGGTTGAACGCGCAAAGCCTCCATCCTCTATACCCCGTGACTTACGACTCCTATGTCGGCCTGGGCCAAGTGGCCCTCATCCAGGGTCGTGAGGCAGAGGCTCTCGACTACTTTGGCAAAGCGGTCAAGCTGTTGCCGCGTTTCAGCTTTGCTTACGAAGTTCTGGGTTCGGTTTATTTTCCCCGGGGTGACTACGCCCGAGCGGCGGAATACTTCCGCAAGGCAGTAGCTACGAACCCCCTGGACACAAACGCAAAATTCTATCTCGGAACATGTTTGTTGAAACTGTCGCAGCCGGCGCAGGCGGCGGAACAATTCCACGCGGCGCGCGGAGTGGATCCTGGCTTTTTCCAGGCATTCGCGGCGGAGGCGTCGGCTTTGGAAGCAGCGGGCGACAAGGGAGGTGCCACGCGCGTCCGCAGGGAGATGTCGTTGAAGTAATCTAAAATGGTCTAACCATTCAACCGGTTGACACCGTCGAAGGCGGCATTCTTATAGCACTCGGCGAGGGTGGGATAATTGAAGACGGTATTTACAAAGTAGTCGATCTTTCCACCCAGGCTCATCACCGCCTGGCCGATGTGGATCAGTTCGCTGGCGCTTTCGCCAATGATGTGAACGCCCAGTATTTCGCGAGTCTCGCGGTGGAAGAGGATTTTCAGCATCCCAATGCTGTCACCAATGATCTGGCCGCGCGCAATTTCCCGATAGCTGGCCTTGCCCATCTCATACGGTACATTCTCCTGCGTCAGTTCTTCTTCATTCTTGCCGACGTAGGAAATCTCCGGGATGGTGTAAATTCCGTAGGGGAAAAGTGCCGGCGTGCTTTTGGCTTCAATCCCAAAAGCGTGGCATGCCGCCAGCCGGCCCTGCTCCAGCGAGGTTGAAGCCAGGCTGGGAAAGCCGATCACGTCGCCCGCCGCATAAACGTGTGGAATTTCAGTCTGATAATTTTCATTTACCTTCAAGCGCCCGCGATCATCGGCTTTAAGGCCAGCAGCCTCCAGGTTCAGTTTGCTGGTGGCGCCAGTCCGGCCAATGCTGTACAACGCCTTTTCCGCTACGATTTCCTTTCCGCTCGCCAGGTGGATTTTCACCCGCGTGTCCGCGCCGTTCTGGACGAGTTCGATTCCGCTCACCGCCTCGTTGAATCGCAGCGTCATGCGGTTCTGGCGCAGATGGTAGTCAAGCGCCTCAACGACCTCGGCATCAACAAAGGGCAGAAGCCGGCGTGAACGGTCGATCAGGGTGACGCGAATGCCCAGTGCCGAAAAAATGCTGGCGTATTCGCAGCCCACCACGCCGGCGCCGATTACCGCCAGCGTGCGCGGCAGTCTCTTCATGCCCAGGATGTCGTCACTGACGAAGATGTTCTGGCCGTCAAAGGGGATTTTGGCATCGCGAGTGGCTTCCGTGCCCGTGGCGATCAGCACGTTTTCCGTGGTCACGGTGCGCTCGCCGGACCGGTCCACCATGGTTAGCCGCAACGTGTGGGGATCCACAAAGGTTGCTTCCGAATTGATCGTTTCCACGCCATTTCTCTGCAATTGATGGCGGGTGACGTCGATTTCATGGCGGATCACATGCTCCGTGCGGAAGAGAAGGTCTTCAATGGTGATATTTTGCTTGACTGTGTATGATTCGCCATAAATGCTCCGCAATCGATAACCGGAAAGGTAGATGACGGCTTCGCGCAGCGTCTTGCTGGGAATGGTTCCGGAATTGATGCAGACCCCGCCCAGCACGGCCTTACGCTCAATCAGAGCGGTGCGCTTTTCGAGCTTGGCCGATTGAATCGCCGCCCGCTGCCCTGCCGGCCCCGATCCGATGACCACCATGTCATAGTCATATTCCGCCATTGCCACTCCTCAGCCATTTACAGCTTTCATCGCGGCTTCTGCGTATCGATCACCGGCGGCAGCGCCCTGGGGGGCGGCCTCATTCAGTTGCGCCAGGTCGTGTAAGGTTAAGGGGAGTTCCATTGCCGCCAGGTTTTCTTCCAAATGGGCGCGGTTGGTCGTGCCGGGAATGGGAACAATCGCTTCGCTCTGCGCCAGCACCCAGGCCAGAGCCAGTTGTGACGGCTTCCAACTCTTTTTCGCCGCAATCTGTTCCACGCGCCGGACGAGTTCGAGGTTCTTTTCGAAATTCTCTCCCTGAAAACGCGGATGATTACGCCTCCAGTCATCCGGCGCCAGATCTTCGTATCGCTTAAACCGGCCTGTCAGGAAGCCCCGGCCCAGCGGGCTGTAGGCAACAAAAGTGATTCCCAACTCCGCACAAACGGGAAGTATCTGCTCCTCCGGGTCGCGCGACCACAGCGAGTATTCCGTTTGCAAGGCGCTGATCGGGTAAGTCCCATGCGCCCGGCGGAGGGTGGCGGGAGCAGCCTCAGACAACCCCAGGTGGCGAATCTTGCCAACCTCGACCAGGCGGGACATGGCGCCAACGGTCTCTTCGATTGGAACCGAGCGGTCGACGCGGTGCTGGTAATAGAGGTCAATCGTTTCCACCTGCAATCGCCGCAGACTGGCTTCGCACGCTTTCCGCACATACTCGGGACGGCCATTGACGCCGGTAAAGCGGCCTTCCTCATCGCGGACCTGGCCGAATTTCGTGGCCAGCACCACCTGGTCACGCTGGCCCTTGATGGCGCGGCCAACCAGTTCCTCGTTGTCGCCGCGCCCGTAGACGTCGGCCGTATCCAGGAAGTTGACCCCAAGGTCGAGGGCGCGATGAATTGTCGCCACCGATTCCGCTTCGGATTCGGACGTATAGAATTCGGACATGCCCATGCAGCCCAGCCCCAAAGCTGAGATGGTTAGCGGGCTATGGCCAAGTTTGCTGAGCCGCATTTGGCACCCCTGATAACTCACGACGGTGGATTGAGAATCAATTAGCATAGCATCGGGAGGAACGCCGCTCAAGGTTTTGCGGCGCACCCGCACTGCGGTCAGGCGCCCCCAAATGCCCCCAACTGAAAAAGTGTGATTTTGGGCCAACTTGCGCTAGACTTGCACGGTTTATTCGTTTGTGCCGAATGTGAGGTCAGCTTATATGGAAACTGCGAAGCCAATCGCTGCGGAAACAACGCCGGTTACGACAAGTAAAGGGATGACGTCGCGGGAACGTGTAATGGCGGCCTTCCAACACCGAGACCCCGACCGGGTTCCCATTGATTTTTCCGGGCATCGCTCGTCGGGGATTGCCGCACTTGCGTACGTAAAGCTGCGGAAGCATCTGGGGCTGCCCTCCAAGCCCGTGCGTGTTTATGATCCCATCCAGCAGCTCGCGATTGTTGACTCCGACGTGCTGGATATGTTCGGGGTGGATACCATCGAACTCGGCCGGGCGTTTGCGCTTGATGATGTGTGTTGGGCCGATTGGGTTTTGCCTGACGGCACTCCCTGCCAGATGCCCGCATGGACTCTGCCCGAGCGCGGGAACAACGAATGGCTGCTGCGCTCGCGAAGCGGGAAAGTGCTGGCGCGCATGCCGGACGGTGCTCTGTACTTCGAGCAATGCTATTTTCCTTTCATCGAAAAAGACGGCCCCCGAACCATCACCGCGGCAATGGGCGAATCCATGTGGACCGCGGTCGCCAGTCCGCCGGGACCTCTCGCCGACGGCAAGGATGGCCTGGCCAGGCTCACCGAAGGCGCACGCGCGCTGCGGGCAAGTACTGATCGCGCCATCATTGGGCTGTTCGGCGGGAATCTTTTCGAAATCGGCCAGTTTTTCTATCGCAATGACAATTTCCTGATGCTTCTGGCTGCCGAACCCACCCAGGTTCACGACTTTCTCGATTGGCTGGTGGAAATTCATCTGGCCAACCTGCAACGCTTTCTGGGGGCCGTGGGCGAATACATTGATGTCATCGCCTTCGGAGACGACCTGGGAATGCAGACGGGGCCCTTCATGTCGCGCAAGATGTACCAGGAGTTCTTCAAACCCCGCCACAGCACGATGTGGCACCGCGCCAAACAATTGGCGAACGTCAAGGTGATGCTCCACAGTTGTGGCGGAGTCCACGAATTGCTCCCCGACCTGATTGAAGCGGGAATGGACGCGCTGAATCCTGTACAAACCTCCTGCCGCGGAATGGACCCGGCGGCCTTGAAGGCCGAGTTTGGACGCGACATGGTCTTCTGGGGCGGCGGATGTGACACCCAAACCGCTCTTGCCTCCGACACACCGGAGCAGTTGAAGAAGCACGTCCGCGAACGGATTCACATTTTTTCGCCCGGCGGAGGGTTCGTCTTCCAACAGGTCCACAACGTCATGGCCAACGTGCCGCCGGAGAATGTCGTGGCCATGTTTGAAGCGGCACAGGAAGCAAACGGGTAATGACATCGGGCAATCCAAGAATAAGGCCAGGGATTGAACGGCCATGAAACCTCTATCGCGACGCGATCTGCTGGGTGCAACAGGCCGATTGACAGGGTCCATCGCGCTGGGCCTTCCTCTTGCCGGCGCCTCTGCAACGAATCCGGAAACTGCCGCTCCCTCCGGCGTCCACAAAGCGAAAATTGTGGTGGCCGGCGGGCATCCCGATGACCCTGAATCCGGCTGCGGCGGAACCATTGCGCGCTATACGGACCTGGGACATGAGGTTGCCATCATCTACTTAACCCGCGGCGAGGCCGGCATCGACGGGAAATCGCACGCGGAAGCCGCTGCCATCCGTACGGCGGAAGCCCTGAAGGCCTGCGAAATCCTCAAAGCCCGCCCCATTTTCGCCGGCCAAATCGATGGCAGCACGGAAATCACTCCGGCAAGCTACGAAGCCTTTGGGAAGATTCTGGACGCGGAAGCTCCCGACGTGGTTTATACCCACTGGCCCGTTGATTCCCATCGCGACCATCGGGCAACCTCGCTACTGGTTTATGATGCCTGGATCCGGGGCGGCAAGCGATTCGCGTTGTACTACTTTGAGGTCATGACGGGGCATCAGACCTCCCACTTCTGGCCCACGCATTATGTTGATATCACTACCACCGAAGCGCGCAAACGCGCGTCTTACTTCGCCCACTCCAGCCAGCAGCCCGATAAGTACTATCCCTACCACGACGAGATGAATCGCTACCGGGGCATGGAATCAGGCCGAAAATACGCCGAGGCCTACATGCGGCACTTGCAGTCTCCCGGTGATTCCCTGCCCGGTGCAGTGTAGACGTCGCCCGCACCCGGCGTTTTCACCAGCCGGGGCGGGTGAGGGGCATAGGCGTTAAAATAACCTTGAGAGTTCCGGAAAAGCCCGCAAAGCGGGCGTGGTCATCTCACTCGTGTCCAAGACAGATCGCGTCAGGTTGGGAATGAGGTGCAGCACAAGCGCTTGTTATGCGGGGAAGCTGGGGATCTTTTCCCTACCGGCGGTCAAGCCAACCTGTTTCCAGCGGAGATCGATTGAA
>JARLGN010000327.1 GCA_031292775.1 Acidobacteriota bacterium
GATGGCATCGTCCACGACGCTCAGGGGTTGGCACTTCCAAGTGTGAGCGTTGCCCTGACGGAGACGCAAACGGGGTTGGCGCGGGCGGTGGAAACCACCCAGGAGGGCACCTACCAGTTTGCCAACCTCAATCCGGGGCAATATCAGCTCACGGCCACCCTGAAGAACTTTACCTCGCCGGTGCGTGCGCTCACCTTGGAAGTGAACCAATACCTTCGCCTCGACCTGGTCATGCAGGTCGGCCCCATGACGCAGCAAATCCAGGTGGTGGGCTCGGCTAGTTTATTGCGGACGGCGGATGCCAGCCTGGGTGAAGTGATTGAGCCGACGCTGACCAAGGAGTTGCCGCTGAATGGCCGGCACCTGCTCGACCTGGCACTGCTGGCCCCGGCGGCTCATTCCGGATTCGGAGCGCAAACGGGCGGGGCCAATCCGCTCTATTGGCGGCCCAATCAGAACTCCGCGCTGAGCGTGGGCGGCGGGCGGCCCAACGCCAATTACTTTTTGCTGGATGGCTCGACGGATACGGACCCCACGTTCAACACGCTCTCCTACAGCCCTTCGCCCGATGCCATTCGCGAGTTCAAGGTGCAGACGGGCAGTTACTCGGCGGAATTCGGCGGCGCGGGCGGCGCACAGGTGAACATTGTGACCAAGCTGGGCGGCAATCACCTGCATGGGGACGCTTATGAGTATGTCCGCAGCAACACCTTCGACGCCCGCACCTTCACCGACCCCAGCAACATTCCGCATCTTGCCCAGAATCAGTTTGGGGCTTCAATTGGCGGGCCCATCCGCAAGAATTCCACGTTCTTCTTCGCCAACTGGGAGGGCTTCCGTCTCAGCAACGGCTTGGCGCAAATTGAGACCGTCCCCACAATGATGGAGCGCATGGGGGACTTCAGCATGAGCGGCGTGACTATATACGATCCCTCCACGACGCATCCGAATCCCAATTACAACCCGTCGCTTCCCGTCGGCCCTTCCAATTCCGCCGTGCTCCGCGACCCCTTCATGAATGACATGGTCCCGAGCGGCAGCATCAGCTCCGTCGCCATGGGGGTGCTGGCACAGGTGCCGCTTCCCAATATGGCGTCTGGCAGCATGATGGGAATGGGGGGCATGGGAATGGGGTCAATGACACCCGGTGTGGGCACGGGGCCGGACTCCAACAACTATCTGGATCTTCGCAACGGCCGCAATTTCTCCAATCAGGGAACGCTCCGGCTTGACCAGAATCTGCCTCACGGCGACACGCTGTTCGGGCGCTATTCTTTTCTCTCCGAGCGGGATTTTACGCCCGAGAATTTGCCCGGCTTCGGCTCCTTTGACAACAACCTGGCGCAGAACGTAACTCTGCAATACACCCATCTGATTTCGTCCACATCGGTGAACGTCTTCTGGCTGGGGATGTCGCGCCTTTCCATGCACCGTTATTCCCAGGACAACTTCACCACCGATTACGTTTCTCAACTGGGCATCCAGGGAGTGGGCTTCGGCGGGCAGGGCGCATGGGGCATGCCCTACGTGACAGTGCAGGGTTACAACGCCTTTGGTGATTCTTACGCCGCGACGCCGGTGCATGACTGGGACACGGTGCTGCAAGTGGGCGACATGTGGAACAAACAATGGGGGCGGCACTCCCTGAAGGTGGGCGGCGACTTCCGGGATTACGGCTGGCCCATGTGGGGCTTCTTCCAGAACCGCGGCTACTACCAGTTCACCAACGGCTTCACCACCGAAACCGCCACCAACGACGGCACTGGCGCCGCTCTGGCAAGTTTACTGTTGGGACTCCCCGTGGTAAAGCAGCGGCAGGCCGGCATTCCTGAAATGAATCTTCGCCAGTGGTACGCTGATGGCTTCGTGCAGGACAACTGGCGTGTTACCGGGAACACCACGCTCAACGTGGGCGTGCGCTACGAGTACATGAGCCCGCTCACCGACATCCAGGCTGACAAGCGCGGCAGCAACCTGACATTTCAGAATGGTGTTCCCTACATTTTCATTGGAGGCCAGGAAGGCACTCCCGCCGGACTTCTCTACACGCGGAAGCTCAACTTCGCTCCGCGCGTGGGCTTAACCCATGCTTTCCAGGGAAAGTTCCCGTTTGTCATGCGCGCGGGTTACGGCGTTTTCTTCACCCCCGTGGATATGAACACGTGGTGCAATCAGCGTCACAACGTGCCGTTTGTCTTCCCGCAAACCCAGCAGAGTGACAATTACACGCCCAGCCTGACCGGATTCAATTTCGCCCCACCCGTGCTGGGTTCGACCGTGGTCAGCTTCACCGCCTTTGACCCTCATAGCCAGTCGCAATACGTCCAGCAATGGAGCTATTCGCTGCAAAAAACCCTTTCCGCCAACACGGTGCTGGAAATCGGCTACCAGGGGGAAGGCGGATACCACCTGCAGCGCGCTCACCTGATCAACAATCCTGCTCCCGGACCGGGACTCCTGCAGCCTCGCCGGCCGTTCAAGTCCATCAGCTTTCTACCCGGAACCGTTATCCCCACCGGGAACGCCATTCCCAGCGGCGTGACCATCGCCAGCCTGGTTCAGCCCGTATCCACCATCAATCTACTGGAAAACTCGGCGCGCAGTTGGTACAACGCGGGCTGGGTGGACGTTCGCCACCGATTCTCCCACGGGCTGAGCTTTCTTACCAACGTAACCTGGGCCAAAGCTATTACCAATGCGCCGGACTTCCGCTCGCCCATGGATGAATCCGCCATCCCCCAAAATGATTCCAACTTGGACGCCGAGAAGGGGTTGGCGTGCGATGTTCGCCTCCGCTACGTCGGCACCTTCGTCTACAACCTGCCCGGGGTAAAGCAGAAGGGGTGGATGAACAGCCTCACCAACCACTGGGAGCTGGCCACGGTCTACCAGGCGCAGACGGGAATGCCCTTCACGATCTCGGTGTTTGGCGACACGGCAAACGCCGGCACCACGCTGGGTGAAAATCCCATTCGCGCGAATTACACGGGACAGCCCGTGTTCGGCCCCGGCACCCATAATTCCATGGAGTGGTTCAATACCGCCGCCTTCGCCGCTCCGCCTGCCTACACCTTCGGCAATGCCGGGCGTAATACCGTGGAAGGTCCGGGAATGCAGGTTGCGGATGTTGCCCTGACGCGCGAATTTCGCCTGCTGGAGTCGCTGCACATGCAGATTCGCGGAGAACTTTTCAATGCCCTGAATCACACGAATTATGGAACCCCCAACCGCTTTGTAAACGAGCCGCAGTTTGGAACCATCACCATGGCCATGCACCCCGGCCGCGAAGCCCAGTTCAGCGCGCGGTTGACGTTCTAGCCCGGATTATTCATAAAAGGGATAACGCCGAGACGACTTAAGAGCGTTTCACACAGAGTTCACTGAGCAATTTGTTGGCAGGAATGATCGATCTCGTTGACCGCAGAGTGCACGGAGAAAGCATCGGGGACCTCTCCGTGTTCTCTGTGCGCCGTCTCTGTGACCTCTGTGTGAAACCGTATGCCTTGCTTTGCCCTCAAGAAGATTCGTGAATAATCCGGGCTAGTGAGCCGTCCCATGTAATTTCTTGCCATGAAGGGGCGAGCATCTCCAATTCCCAAAGTCGTGTCGTGATTCCTGCTCAAATATTATGATGATATTTGAAGAGAAGAAACGAAAAGTCCGTTTACACATAACCAAGGGTTGAGTTACGCTTCTGCCGCACGAGGAGGCACCTGCCCATGGTTGGTATTATTTTACTTATCACCATTGTCCTATTCCTTGCTTTCATTGTCCAAGTCCTAAGTAACATCCGTGATGCCCTTCGCGGCATTGATCGCAGTGTCGCGGAATTGGCGAAGACGATCCGCACCGCAAAACCGCTTTGACGGTCTTTCACGCGCCCCAATGCCGCTTCGGGCGCAGGGCCGCCCTGCAAGCGGGCCAGCCATTGGCCAGCCGGAGGACAACTCGGGGCCCATCGTGGCGAAGCCTCATCGGAGTTTCATTTGGAGGACTTAACCGCTTTCTCGTTTTCGGATTGGGCGAGCAATTCTGCTGTGTGCTGTAGCAACTCCAAGCCGCCGACATCGCCGTGCCCGGGAACGACGATTCCTGCCCCCGGATAACGCCGGCGGACACTTGCCACACCTTTCGACCATAGCGGCACATTGATTTCCGCCAGATTGCCCAGCGTCCTGGCGTTCATGGATTTCACGAAGCAGCCACCATCAAGTACATGGTCCAGCCCGATCCAAACCACGATGTTGTCCGCCGTGTGTCCATGCCCGGGGTAATAGGTCTCCAGCAACACGCCGGAGAGCGCGAGGTGGTCCTGGCTGCGCAACTCATGTTCAGGCAAACTCAGTCCGTGTTGACGCGCCAACTCAATTGTCTTGCCTAAAGCGTAAGTGGCAACTTGGCGCTTTAGGGCAATGTCAATCCCGCCCATTCGGTCCTGGTGCCAGTGCGTCATGACCAAATGCCGCACCGGACGATGCAACTGCTGCTCAGCCCAGTCAAGTACCAGCGCCGTCTGCTCATTCGTCGCGGGAGTGTCAACCAACACCGACTCTCGCGGGCCAACGGCGAGCACGGCGTTCGATTGGACGTCGCCAAATGACTCGATGTTGCTCACCGAACTCACCAGCCATGTGTGCTCTGTTAAGGGACGGACGTGGACATCGTGCCCGAGATCCGTATCCGCTGGATTCTGCGCGCCCACGCAACCGGCAGATAGAACCAAGCCGAGGAAAGCCCATGAAAGGTTTCGCATGAAGTGTTTATAACTCAAATGCGGGCTGGCGCAGACATGGTTTTCAATGCCTGCGTTTTCGGATGCGTCGCAGGTCCCTTCGGGATCGCAGACACCAAATGGCAGGTGTCTGCGCCGACCCGCGCCGGCAGGATCAGGGTGCGGTCCACGTGGCAAGTGGTAGGCGAGGGGATGACAGTTTAAGCTCTAGGCCCGAGCTTAGCGCCGACAGGAAGCCGATCACCGGGAAGCTATAATGGAGCATCATAGAAAAGCAAATGCCCAACCATATTTCGATCCTGGCCACCACGTCCCAATGATGACGAAAGAGCGCACTTTCCGTGAAAGGGCTAGCGTAGCAATGAGTCACCCAGGCCCAAAGGCTGAAATGCACCAGGAGCAAGAGCACACTTACACCAGTCGGAAGATGCCACCTCCGCAGGTAATACAGAACTCCGCAGCCGAGGACGGCCACCGTTTCAAGAAGCAAGCCAAACTCATGTCCAGCGATATGTGTGTCATTCAAAAAGTACTCTGTCAGACGCAAGGCAAAGGACGGGTATCCCACGATGGCAAACGCTCCCGCGAAGGCGCGCAAACAGATGCGGGCCAGACGAGCGCGGGCCATCAAAAGGAGAATGAGAAATATGGGTACACTAAGGGCCAATGCGTACCCCAGCGTAGATAAGATACCGTGGGGGTCAGGTATCCAGGTCTTCCAAAATAGGAACCGCAGTTCAAAACGCGGCCAATAATCCTCCGGAATCCATATCCAGCCCCCATTATAGAAGGTCGTCATCCAGGCAAGGTTCAGCGAAAACAGGTACAGGTTGGCCCAGTGCACAAACCTTGCCCCCAACGGCGTGGCTTCAGTCACTCCAGTCATACTTCCTCCTCGGCTTGAGCCTGCAGTACATTTCCCTCTCTCAATCCCAGGAATTTTCCTTTGTCAGCGGGTAGCCATCACGGCCCCTGCTTTTCCTGGCCGTGGGCTTTCCTGATGCGTTATACCTCAATGGCAAGCGAACGTAATCGATTTGAATGAGGCGGGCAAGCGCCATGTCATGGCTGCGGCCCGAAATAGCGATAATGCCCGATGATCTTCCAGTCAAATAGAACATCTTCCATCCGGGGGCCCAGCCCGATGTTGTGGACGACCCTATAGCGCCCGCTTGCCTCCGACCTTTGGTCCACAACTATCCCGATGTGCGTCATATTTCCGCCGAGGTCCCACGTGACCAGATCGCCGGGAGCGTAATCCTCCGTCCGATTCGTAATCTTCAGCACTTCCCCGTGGCGTGCGAAGAACACCATCAGGACCGGCACGCGCCGGTGGTCGATGTTCGCATCCGGACGGGTGGCGCGCGTACTCCCCGCCCGCGAGTAGGCGGAAAAATTGTGCTTCATATCTTCATGGACCTCTTTTTGCAGGTCCACTCCGACAGCGCGGTAGGCACGTATGACCTCGTCCGTACAAACCCCCGTGTCAGCCGGCACGTCTCCGCCCGGGTAAGGAATCCCCACATAGGAGGAATCGTAGCGCACCGGGTGGTGGGTCCGTTCGATGGCAGCCGCGACCAATCGTTTCAGAAATTCCTGGCGAAGGCTCGACGAATCTGTCCGCGCCAGGGGCGGGAAAAGAACCGTTGCGAAGATGGCCGCCAGAGCAATCACCACTACAAGCTTCGATCCATTGGTGGGCATGGCCGCCAAAATACCATGTTTCGTACGCCGGCACAAAGCGCGCCCAACCCTGCGATTCATTCCTGCTTGCTTGATTCGCACCAAATCGCAGAACTGAACTCGTTCTGCGCTAGCCCGCCAAGATCAGCCAGGCTTGCCCTGGCTCATCCGGAGGAGCGCTGGACTTCGCGCACCTCCTCGCTACTTGCTTGAAAAGGCACGGCCAAATGGCCGGGGACTTTACAGGCCCAATTCCCCGGCCATGGCCGTTCTCGCCGCCCTTGTCCGGCAATGGCGTGCTGGCTCGGTATCCAATCGGTCGAGCTGCCTCACCCTTAGCCCTCGGAATCAATGAATACGTTTACCTGATGCTGCTGGCTTCCGCTGCCATACCCGGTGATCGTGATGTAGTAGAATCCGGGCTCTGTCGTATAGGCGCACAGGGTCGAGGTTCCGGGAACCGTCAGATAGTTAGGCCATATATACGTGTAAAGTGCTGGGCCTCCGAACGGTGAGCCGGAGCACATGTCGTACTCAACCGTGCCGGGCGCCGAAGCCGAAAGAGACAAGCTGACATAACCGCTGTATCCGTTCAGCGGCGTGATGGTGACAGTGAATTGCGGATTGTCGAAAGTGGGTCCGTAATATGAGGTGGGGTCCACGGAAATTGAGAAGTCCGGCGGAGGAGGCGGTGCCGCTCCGGTCATTGCGGTGATCAGGCTGGCCCCCTTTGGACTGCCCCAGCCGGTGACTAGGTCGTAGCCGGCCACGGCTGAGTACGCACCGTTCGAGCCGCTCGCGATGTCGTGGAAATCGGCGCTGTAGCCTGCCCCCTCCCCAATCGGATAGATAAGGGGATTAATGAAGCCGAGCGACTTGCTAAAGCTGGCTTCCTCCTGCTGATTGGCCAGAGCCAGGTAGCCGGCCCAGCGCGGTGAAGCAAAACTGGTCCCGGCCCAGCCGCCCGAACACGAGCCAAACGAACAGACCCAGTTGTCGAAATTGGCTTCCATTGCCACGTCGGGCGCATTGCGATAGACCGTGGAGGCTTGGTTGGACGAGTTGGCGATGCCTGCCTGCCAACTCGGGATTGAAATGTGGTCCGGGCTGATGCCGCCGCCGCTGTCCGCCCACGCGGTTTCCGAGACATACGACCCGCCGGGGCCTGAAGTTGTCAGATCCGTGCCGCCTACGGCTACGACGTTTGCGTCCTCCTCCGGGTAGTAGTAGGCGCCGTTCGGCCAGGATCCGTAATCACCAGAAGCGGCGAAAAGATTCTGCCCGGCCGCAGCCATAGCTGCGAAAATATAATCGTTGGATGTAACAGACTCCGGTGCCCAGTTCCACGAAATACTGAGCTGGCTACAGCCATCCTCGTACATTTGTTCGAACATAGTGTAGTCCGCTGAGTTCGCCGGGAAGTTATAATTAGGAGAGGCTTGAGTCCAAGCATCCGGTGCGACATATACGCGGACCTGGCTAAGGCCAGGGGCCATGCCGATGGCCTGGGCGATGTCCAGCACGACTTCGCCTGCGGCGTCGGTGTCGCCCGGGAGGGGCGTTAAAGTGCCTCCCGCCACCAGAACATTATTGATCGGAATGGTGTAGGGGCCGCCTCCACCGGGGGGTGTATAAGTTAGAATGTAGTTGTTTCCATTACTGGTTGCCGTAGCATATCCATCAAAGGTACCCTTAATGTTGCTGTTACCCGTAAGATCGGTGATATTATACCCGTCGAATTCAGCGAGCCCGACGCACTGACCGGCGCCAGTGAGAGGGCCGCTGCCGTAATACGCTGCCCGCATATCGCTGGGAAGATACGATCCGCTCGGTCCTGAGCCGGTGGCGTTCGCTACTCCCTGGCCTTCCGACGGCTTCGCCAGGGCGGGGCGCGGTATCGAGAAGTTGTCCAGGCCGCCGATGTGCCACAGCGGCACGTCCAAATCGACGGTGGGCTCGCGGTCCGGCGCAAAGAACACGCGGTTTTCGGTTGGGTGCTGATAAAAGCCCATCTGCACGTGGAACGCGTTTTCAATGGCTGCCACCGGCGCAGTGACATCCAGGAGTAAGCGGCTGGGATACACTTTGGCCACGGTCATACCGTTTGCCCTGACGAAGTCACGTACCCCATCATAATCGTCCTGAGTGGGCGCGAAGCGCGCCACAAACTCCGGCACCGTAAGAAAGTGCCGGTAAGACGGGCTCGACGGATTGTAGACTTGGCGCAGGAATTCATCCAATCCGGCCTTGTCGCGCACGGGAAAGAGAATACCGATGCGAAGGGTTTGGTCGGCCGGCATCCGATTCCGGAACTGCGCCTGACCGCTGACTACGGCTTGACGAGCATGCTGGGTCGGCAGCGATGTTGCCGCGGCGGAAGCTGCCACGGCGAAGAGAAAGACAGCAAGAGACAGCACGGAATAGACATTGATTCGAATTGTCGATGGCATTGTTCTGAGCATGGTTTTTCCCTCTCAGTGGGAGGCAGGACTTGACGCCCGTTGGCTAAAGATCGAGCCCCAGCGGTGCATGAACCTCCACTGTGTGCAGCCATTCTCGACCGTGGCTCGCTCGCTTTCTACTGGCGTGATGGTCAGGGATAGACCTGCCGCGATGGCCAGAGGTGCGCCTGTATTAATTGGCAGGGTACCTGTCCGGGTCGCCAGGGTGCCGCCTGTCGCTGCGGACAGGTGACTACAAGAGCAGTGGGTGGTCTAATGGCGCGGAGAGGCTTTTATGGCATACCGGTTGAAGTTATTTGCACTCATCATAGTGGGAATTGTGCTCGTTACGTTTCCGGGGTGTGGTGGCATGAACTCGTCGGGCGGGACGCCATCGCCAACCCCCATTCACAACGAATGGACATGGGAGAGCGGGGCGAGCACGCTGAACCAAGCCGGGGTCTATGGAACCCAGGGCGTCCCCAGCCCCAGCGATACTCCGGGGGCAAGAGTGTCGCCTTGTTCATGGACCGATGTCGCCGGAAACTTCTGGCTCTTCGGCGGGTACGCGACAGAAACCTACGTAGGCGAGGGCGACCGCAACGATCTGTGGAAATTCACGCCCGCGTCAGGCGAATGGACGTGGATGGGCGGATCGAATACGTTCGAGCAACCCGGAACTTACGGAACCCGGGCAACGCCTGCCACCGGCAACGTCCCCGGGGCGCGATTCGAGGCGGCCTGCTGGACCGATCTCTCGGGAAATTTCTGGCTCTTCGGCGGATCGGGTATCGATTCCGCCGGAACGCGGGGAGAGCTCAACGACCTCTGGAGGTATGCCGGGGGCGAGTGGACGTGGATGAACGGGTCCAATGTCGCTGGGAAACTTGGTATTGCTGGCGCTTGGCAGGGGGCGGGCGTATACGGGATCAAGGGAGTAGCTGATCCAGCCAATGCGCCAGGGGTAAGGGGGTGGGCATCAACATGGACTGACCGCTCGGGAAGTCTTTGGCTCTTTGGCGGGGGTGGCGTTGACTCGAAGGGAACGGGGGGGCCTCTTAACGACTTGTGGAAGTACAGCGCGGGCGAGTGGACATGGATGGCAGGATCGAATATCGCCGATCAAAATGGCCAGCCGCAACTTGGGGTTTACGGGACCCTGGGGGTATCGAGTCCTTCGAACACTCCTGGCGCTCGTTTTGGGGCCGCTACTTGGACCGATGCCAATGGCGATTTCTGGCTTTTCGCGGGGGATGGCGCAGATGCGTATGGTCGTTGTGGGGATACGGCGCCTCCTTGTAACCTGAACGACCTGTGGCGGTACGGCAACGGCGAATGGACATGGATGGGAGGGCCGGATGTGAACAACCAGCCTGGCGTATACGGAACCCAGGGCGCCGCTGGTGCCGACAATATTCCACCGCCACGTAACAACGCCACGAGCTGGATTGACGCTGCGGGAAACTTCTGGCTTTTCGGCGGGAGCGGATGGTCGTGGGATTACAACGACCTCTGGAAGTACAGCGGCGGCAAATGGACCTGGGTAAGCGGGTCGAATCAGACCAGCCAGACAGGCATCTACGGAACGCAGGGGACGCCGGCGGCCGGCAACATCCCCGGGGCCCGCTGGGGCGATGCCGGCTGGATTGATGAGTCCGGGAATCTCTGGCTCTTCGGGGGAATATCCCTGTGGGACTCGCCTAACGGTAAGTTCAATGATCTGTGGAAGTACCAACCGTAGTACAGCGGAGACCACCGTTTCGCGGGTGCCACCATGCTGGCCGCTTCCAGTCATGTTCCTAGACCTGATTGGCTGCCAATTCCTTTTCAACTACTTGATCTAACCGAATGCCACCTGTGAGAGTGTGTCCGTGGGCGGCTGGCGTTGCTCACGTGTGGAGGAACCCTGACTTGCTCCGCGCCTGTTGTTACCAAAAGGTGACTTATCAGAGTTGTTATGGTAGAGTGTGTTTTAGTTATGGATCAACATCTCCGGTGCCTGGGGCGGTGTGTGATTCCCGTTCAGGCGGAGGCACCCGATGGCTCTTTCCTTGAAGCCGCATCAGAAAGAACTGGTCTATATTTTGGAATCTCACCCCATTGCCATGTCCCACTTGGCGACGTTGTTGCGAAATCTGGCCTTCGAAATAGTCCCAACCAGCACCAGTGACATCGGCAAATCCGCTCTTCCAGCGCCCCCCTCTGTCCTGGTGATTGACGCAGGCGCCCTTCCTTTTCCGTTGCTCCCTTATCTTGTGACCATCAGGAACTCGTCTAAGGACGTGAAGACTCTAGTTATAGGCAGGCGTATCACCGATGACGAAATCTGCGACTTGCTTTTTCAAGGGGCAAGCGGGTACATCGTTTACGAAAAAATAGACGACGAGATCTGCCGGGCGGTCGACGCGGTATTGAGGGGCCACGTGTGGGCGCCATCTCGCGTGCTGGAGCGCTTCGTGCTCTCGTCGGGCTGCCCGCGTTTCCCTGATCACTACGGCCACGGAGGGCTTACTCCCCGCGAAAATGAGGTTGTCGGACTGCTCCAGCAAAGGCTTACCAGCAAAGAGATTGGCTACGCCCTGGGCGTCAGTGAGCGTACGGTGCGGTTTCACTTGCACAACATCTTCGACAAGCTTGGGGTTCACGACCGATACAGCGTGATTGATTTGGCTCGGGCCGACGGATTGTCGGCCCGACCGCACGATGTGGAAGGCACCAAAGAGCTCCCGCGCGAGCGGCAATCTTCCGCTTCACTTCCTATGCGTACGGCCGCGTAGATAGAGAGAACGGATGGCTGGCGGAGGGCAAGACCACCCCTGCGATTCACTTCCTGCTTGCTTGATTCCCACTAAATTGCAGAACGGAGTTCGTTCTGCGCCAGCCCGCCCTCTCGGACAGCAGGTTGTTCATGGCGCCGTAAGTGTAACTCTCACTAAACTGTGATTGAAGATTCAAAATTCAAGATTCAAGATAACCCAACCGCATATTTAGGGTCGCGGCGTCGATCGTAACGACCCCTCAGCCGGGGAAGCAATCATCCCCGCCGGTCCCCTCAAACCCGACGCCTTGTCCTCGATCTTGTCCAAATTGGGTGGAGAGCGTGGGGATGGAAGGAGCTTTGCCCCGCGCTGTCATGAAAATAACTGTGCCAAAGGCACCTTGGAGTGCGGTCGCAGCAGCTACCGCCTTGGAATGCGGTTGCGGCAGCGACCGCAGCGGAATGCGGTAGTACCAACTACCACCGACATCTCGCAATTTCAGATCAAGTCCATGGAAAGGCGGCAGCTTCGCGGCCGCACTCCAAGGCGCTTCGCGCATTTTCATCGCCAGTGGTGAGTCGTCCCCGGCGACGGAAAGGCGCAGCCTTTCCGCATAGCAAGCGGCGGAGCCGCCGGTCAGCACTAAATTCGCGAATCGTAATTTGGACACGAATGAGATGACAACGCCCACTTTGCGGGCTCTTCCGGAACTCTCAAGGTTATTTTAACGCCTATGGAATCTCAACGTCACTCATCCCGCCCATAGGCCTTACATCTTCTGGGGTTTCCTTGCCTCCCAGCCTGGCTTGAATAATAGAAGCTGGTGCTCCGGTTGATAAGGATGTTTGGCAATTTCTTCCAGGTTCAGGTCAATGCCAAGTCCGGGACGATCCGATATTTCGATGTAGCCATCCACGACCTTCACCGGATTGGTCACAATCTCGGCTTCCCAGGGATCATTGAATTCGTCGAAGATTTCGTGGATCAGGAAATTTGGCACGGAAGCATTCAATTGCACACAAGCGGCCGAGCATACCGGACCCTGGGCGCTATGCGGCGCAATGACTCCATAATGGGCATCGATCGCATCCGCAATTTTCTTGGTCGCAAGCAGTCCGCCCACGTTCAGGGGTTCCGGTTGATAGATGCTGACCACATTATGCTTAAGAAGCTCGGCGAACTGATACTTACTGGAAAAGCTTTCGCCCGTGGCGATGGGAACCGGGCTCTGGCGGGCGACTTCCACCACGGCGCCGATGTTCAAATGGTGCGTGGGTTCTTCAAACCACATGGGGCGAAATTCCGCCATGGCATTGGCCAATTGAAGAGCTGTGCTTACAGAAAAGCGGGAGTGGCCTTCAATCAGGATATCCACCTGATTGCCCACGGCATCGCGCACCGCTCGAATAATGTCGATGGAAAGATCGAAATCGTATCGGGAAAGGGTCCGCCAGGCATTGCCAAAGGGATCAAACTTCAGGGCCGTGTATCCACGCTTCGCGACGATCTTGGCTTTTTCGGCATATGACTCCGGTGTGCGCGGGCCCCGATACCATCCGTTGGCATAGGCGCGAAGTTTCTCGTGGCAGCGTCCGCCCCAAAGATTGTAGATGGGCTGATTCAGCGCCTTCCCAATAATATCCCAGCAGGCAATCTCAATTGCCGCTACGGCACACATGTGGACCTGTCCACCCTCGGAGTAAGGGTCGCGGGTGAGCCGCTGCGTGATGATCTCCACCTGCATCGGGTCCAAGCCCAGGACAAACGGAGACAACTCGTGAATGGCGGCTTCAATGGTTTTGGCGAAGGCCATCAGGGTCCCTTCGCCAACGCCATAGATCCCTTCGTCCGTGTACACTTTTGTGAACAACCAATTCTTCCAGGGATTGCCTGCGATGTAGGTGTCAATCTTGGTTATTTTCATGCTTTAGCCGCCTCAACCTTTA
>JARLGN010000328.1 GCA_031292775.1 Acidobacteriota bacterium
ATATGCTCCGTAGGTGTAACCGTGAACTTCACGCAGGTTCAGGAACAGCCGCGCCTGTGGGCCGCCGCCAAGTACGCGATTCATCACGTAAAGTGAGATGTAATCGGCGTCGGTCCGCCGGGCCCCGTAATCCCCAGCCACAATATTGGTCTGCACGGAGTCGGGCCGGTCGACCAGGTAAATTTTCGTGGGTGTGGGAGGAGGCAGGCGGCTCCAGTCAGTCGCGGGGACCACGCCGCCCTTCCAATCGCCAAAACTCTTCGACGCCAGTTTTAGAAACTCACCCGCATTGACGTCGCCCACAACGGCCAGCAGGGCGTTGCTGGGAACAAGGTAGCGTTCGTGGAACGCCTTCATGCGTTCGGCCGTTATGGCGTTGATGGATTCCGGCGTGGCCAGAGTGACGGCCGCGGGGAAATCTCCGTACAGCGCCCGGTGAAATCGCTCATCGGCCAGCGTCGAGGGCTCGGACCGTTCTTGTTCCAACATCGAAAGTTGGCGCGCCTTGTATTTCTCAAGTTCGTCCTGAGGGAAGGTGGGATTCAACACCACGTCGCTGATCAAATCCAGAATCTGACTGGTGCTGGGAGACAGGCCGGAAGCCACTACGCTGGAGGCCGTGGACCCAAACCCCGAAGAGGAATTCAGCGTGGCGCCGATTTTCTCCACATCCGCCGCCAATTGCCCGCTTGACCTGTGTGTCGTTCCCTCACGAAGCATTTCCATGGTGAATTGGGCAAGCCCCGCCTGGTCCCGGGGGTCTGACATGTCACCGGTTCCAAAGTGGAGAACAATGTTGACGGTGGGCAGCTTGTGCCGTTCGAGCACCATCACGGTAAGCCCGTTGGCGAGTTTGGTGATCACGGGGCGCGGCAATGTGACCTTAAGGGCTTCATTACTCACCGGAGCGCGGTTGAGGCGGACCACTTTGGAGAGTTCAGCCGTGTGCTGCTCCTGCGGGAAGGCGGGCATGGCCAACGCCACGGCGGCCGCAACCGCCGCAAGCACCGAGATGGAAGATGTGTATTTTGCCATCATAGTTATTTCGCCTCCTGTTGAGCTTTTGCCGCCCTGTGCTGTTGCCCGGCCGGCAGGTCCGTGATAACCGTGAGCTGTTCTGGAATCAGGTACTTTTGGGCGGCTGCCTTCACCTGGTCCGCGGTCACGGCGTCAAACTCATCCACCACCGTGTTGATCAGGTTGGGATCGCCAAAATAGACGGCGTACTGGCCGAGGCGCATGGCAGTGGAAAGGTCCGACTGCCGCGACTGAATCTGCCCGCGTAGGTACTGCAGGCGCGCCTTGTCAAGCTCCTCGGGCGTGATGCCGTCCTTCTGAACCGCGGCGATTTCCTCCCGGATGGCGCGTTCGCAATCTTCCGATTTTACCCCCGGCCGCACGAAGGCGTAAGCATAGAACATGCTTGGACCGCGGCGCTCATCAGCCTGGGCAACAACCTGGGTGGCCAACTGCTTTTCCTTGACCAGGTGTAAATAAAAGCGCGAGCTTTCTCCCTGGCTCAGCACGTTCGCCAGCACGTGCATGGCAGTGTTTTCCGGCGTGTTGCCGGGCGGAATGTGGTAACCCATCAGCACCATGGGGATTCGTGCCAGAGGATCGTGAATGGTCTCCCGCCGCTCGCCATAGTGAGGTGGCTCAATCATATCCACCGGAGGAGGCGCGGGTTGGGAGGGGATGCTGCCGAAGTATTTCTTCACTTTATCCAGAGTCGCGGCGGGGTCGAGATCACCCACCAGCGTCAGCACCGCATTGTTGGGAGCGTAGTAGATGCGGAAGAACTCCTTCACGTCGTCGACAGAAGCCGCATTCAGGTCTGCCATTGACCCGATGGTGGAATGCTTGTACGCGAAATTGTCGTAAGCAAGATTATCGATGTCCAGGTAGGCATGGCCGTATGGCTGATTGTCTTCGCCTAACCGTCGCTCTTCCTGAACCGCATTACGCTGGTTGTCCAGATTCGATTGGTTTACGGCCAGGGCGCGCATGCGGTCGCTTTCCAGGAACAGGCCAAGGTCCAACTGATTCTTCGGCAGTTCTTCAAAATAATTGGTGCGATCCTCGTTGGTGGTACCGTTCATGTTGCCACCGTTGTTGAAGACGAGAATGAAATGCTCTCCCTTGCCCACATTTTCCGAGCCTTCAAACATCATGTGTTCGAAGAGGTGGGCAAAACCCGTGCGGCCCGGGCGCTCATTCCGCGATCCCACGTTGTATGTAACGGAAATGCCAAAGACGGGCGCGGTGCGATCCACCGCGATGATCACTCGCAGGCCGTTCTCCAGTTTCTGATCGGTAAAATCCACACGAGGTAGCTTCGGTTGATCTGCCCGCGCCAGTTGCGCCGCCATCAGCAACCCCCCGAGCAACAGCCCGCACCATCGACGACTTGTCATCTTCGCCTCCCAATAATCTTCATCTCTGCCTGAACTGGTTATTCTGGTCGCAATGCAGCTTCAGCGCAAGCCCTACGGAACAGGCTGAGGGTATTTCCAAGAGGCATTTCACCGCAGAGGCGAGGAGGCGCCGAGGTTGAAATACAAAGGAGCGAGCGCAGCGCGGACCTGATCTTTCTCTTTAGGTCTGCGGCTCCACCCATGGGGAAGGAAAAGTTTGGGCAGTAACCAACTTGGTTCACGCGGCGATCAATTTATATTTACATCCCCCGCCCCTTTGGGGGAGTCCGATTGATGGACCCCGATGGGGTCCATCGGGCCCCAGAACTCGGGGAGGGTGGCCCCGCAACCGGCGTACTCACCACACGGGGCAGGACGGGCCTACGCCCGCCGAAGGGTCACCGGGGATCTGCAAGAAAACGTCGGCTTCGGCCCGCAGACGGGTGAGGGACTCAAAACGAATTGCAGTGACAAGTGACGAGTGACAAGCGAGTGCCCGAATCAAACTAAGTCGTGCCGTCCTCTAGTGCTCTTCACTCTTGCGTTTTGCATTTTGACTTGCTTTTGTAGCTCCCAGCCCTAAGATTTGGGCACCGATTGAGCGCGCGGCGGCGTGCAGCGAAGCTGCGTAACTTCCCCGCGCGACATCGTCAACTCAAAGCGCGCCGCGCCTGCGCTATCTCCACGCTTAGGACTGAAGCCATCCGGATCAAGGCGTACGGGATC
>JARLGN010000329.1 GCA_031292775.1 Acidobacteriota bacterium
AATCAGGTATCCGCCAACAAAGTTGGGATTACCGAAGGTTGAGTACAGACGCATGCGCGCGACCATCGATCCCCAATCAACCTGGTATCCTCCCCATAGCACGGGGTCAAGTCCAAACCGTTGGAGCAATGTGATGCCCGCTACCAACCCACCGGCGAGCGCTATCCACGCCGCAATCCTACGGACGGCTGATGGCCCCTGCTCCCATGAAGCCAGCAGCAGAACCCACGCCGGCCCGCAAAGCGCGAACCCAGCTTCTATCAAGCTGAAACGAGGAACCGGGCTCATAAGGCACGAGATCACTATCGTCAAACTGAAAATCAGCAGCGGCAAACCAAGCGGGAATCGTGCTCGCCGCCGAGGTTGGGTCCAAACCCAGCTCAGTGCCCAGACCGCGAGTCCGCTGACGACAAGGCATTTTGTTAGGTAGAATTTTGGTGTGGAAAACTGCTCGGCAAAGCCGTGATAAAACGCCAGAGGCAGGACCAGGAGCAGCCCTGCCTCCGCAATTCCATTCTTGATTCGACCGCTAATCGCTTGTTGCAGTTCCATGCGGGGATTCTTCAACGAAACTTTACCCGCCTACTTACCCAGCTTCTTTTGGAGAAATTCAAAGGTCGCGTGCGCGTCGGTACCGTTTCCCATCGCGCCAAAGTTGTATATCTTGCCGTCGTTGAAGACGATGCGGAAAATCCCCACAGGCTTCCCGCCTTGTTTCATTTCACCCATACTTTTTACGCCCGAGGTGGATTCGGTGAAGCTGGTCGCGCCGCCCTTGATGTACTTGATCGAACTCCCCTCCAGTACGATCCGACCTTGCTCACCCTGGTTGCCGTATCCGGCCATCAGGACCTTCTGCATGCTCATCATCATATCCATAAACTGCATGTCGCCTTCGCCGATCAGGACCACAGGAATCGCCACCGGCATGTTGGCGGAATAGGAGATTCGGAAAGGTTCTTTGCCGGGCTCGCTGCTCATGGATGTGCCACAGGGGCCTTCCTCGGCCGTAAGGGGAACGGTGACCTGGGCCACGATGCGCGTGGAACTTTCCACTTTGAAGCTATCCGGCGAAAACTGCGCTCCCTTGCAATTGAAATGAAGTTGCATGCCCTCCTTGAAGTTCTGTCCCGTTAAAACAATCTGCCCATGCCCGCCGGGAGGAGCCGAATCCGGGCTCATCATGCTGACCACCTCCCCCGTTGCGGCACGGCTGGGCTTGACTTCGGAAGTCGCCGGTTTGCTGGTCTTGCTTTTTGCCAGGCTCGGAACTTTCGGCAGGTGGAATTGCGCGGGGCTTATTGACGCGCCGGCTGCCCACACGAATATCGCTGCCGCTACGATGCCAATAATTCGCGTAAAGGAATTGCAATTCATCCTCGGCATAAAACCCCTCCTTTGCAGTCCATTTTCAGTTGACAAGGTATTACGTCCTATTGGTTCTCATTGCTAATGGGGCAACGCTTTGCGAAGCGAATCAACCATATTCCGGGCGTCAGCAGGACGCAGGGACCCTGGGGCAAAATGAAAGGTCTTGCCGGACGTCAGCGTTACGTGAAACGTGGCGGTGGCGATAGAGGAGGTCTTAATCTCTCTGATCTCGCTGAGCGAAATGTTGATGAGGGTTTTCCCGTCCTCTTCGTATTTAAGCGTTCCGGACGATACGATCAGCGCCCCTTTCACCTTGCCGTGGACCTGAAAGACCTCGGCTGGATTCCCCAAATGGAAGGCGTCATAGCGTTGCGTGTCAGCGGATGCCACGGGGGTGGGCGATGATGGTGTGGGTAGTGCCTGCGGGCTGGGCGTGCCCTTCGTCGTAACCTCAAAAGGCGATTCCACCTCCGAGTCATCCGGGTTAATCACAAACATGCTTGTGCGGCCCGGGGTGGCGTCGCTCGCGACCTTGATGTGTACGGTAAGCTCCGTACTGGAAGAGGACGTGATACCCATCACCCGGATCCCCGTGTTGGCAAAGCTCACCTTGGTGCCTGTTACAAAATTCTTGCCGGTGATTTTCAAGTCCACATCAAAGCCCAAGCCCACGCGGGGCGGCTCGATTGAGGCCACTTGCGGTCCGGTAGGCGTGGCAGGGGCAACCGGAACGGGTGGCGCGACGTGGACTGCGGGTGTTGCCGGGACCGAAGGCCTCACCTCTTGAACGGGTGGCGGGGTGGCGTGGACAGCGGGTGTCGCCGGGGCAGAGGGTTTAACTTCCGCCGCGAGTTTCGCCGGTACGACCGCTTGTCCGGCCACAATCTTAAACGCAATTTCGGCGGCGCCACTGGCAGGGTTGCTGACCAGCAAGCTTAACGTGCCGGGTTGCGCTGACCCATTGATGCCCAGTTGTGCTTCAAGTTCGGTGGCGCTGACTCGCTTGGAAGACTCCACGTGAATGGCAGCCGACACGGACGTGACATAGGCGCCCTCCGAGAAATTCTTCCCCTGGATAGTGACCGTCACATGGTCACCGGGCGCCGCATGGTCAGGAGTGATTTGCTGAATCTGGGGTGTTGCGTCCGGCGGAATATCAGACCCGGCTTGCGGCGCGCCCAGCGCGGAGACTGCTGCTGTCATGCAGATCATCAGCGTGCCCAGCAAAAGCCGGCTGACTGACCAATTTCTTGCAAGGGAAAATGCGCCACATATCATGGCAGACCGTCCTATAAATAGCGGGGATGGGGACTCAATCGAGCGAATCTTAAGCTTCGTCGTCAACATAAGTCAAGGCACGCTCCGGGCTGGTGTTGTCCTGATTTGAACTTGGCGCCCCCAACCTGGCGGCTCAATGCCGGCTGGAAGCCAGCGCTACAACCGAAGCATGGGCTCCGCAAGCGTTTGTGATCCCCATGTGCGAGAGATAACCACCGTCGGTGATTTTCCGACCGCTGATCCTTCTCAGGCTCGATCTTCCATCCGCGACTGCACATCTTCAATCGCCGCGCGCCTTTGCTGAAAAATAGGGTATGCTTTCCCGCTGACAGTGGTCGGACCCAATTGGGGTTTTAGCTGTGTGCCGCGGAGTTTGAAGGGTGCAAACCCTGCAATGTAATACCGTGGATTCAGGTCTCTTTAGCAGGAATGTTCGTGCGTGACGTAGGGCCGAACGGCGTTTGGCCCCCACGCGACGTGCCACGGGTGTCTCGCCCGTGCTAGAGCATGGCCAGGACCTGTCCCGATGCATTCGATCGGGATGGCCATGGCATGCTTCGGGTTGCGGCTCTGCCGTGCGGTACCACGTATTCCAAAATCCCCGATCGCCAGGAGCGGTAGTGGCTTTTAGCTGGATCGATCTCGTCGTCGTCATCGCATACGTTATCGCCATCACGGCCTTTGGGGCGCGATTCCGCAAAGGCCAGCGGACGTTGCACGACTATTTCCTGGGAGGGAACCGGCTGCCGTGGTGGGCCATCACGCTGTCGATTGTCTGTGCGGAAACCAGCATCCTGACCATTATCAGTACGCCGGGCATCGCGTATCACTCCAACCTGGGCTTTCTGCAACTCGTTTTTGGGTACCTTGTGGCCCGCGTTGTCGTGAGCCTTCTGTTCATCCCCCGCTATTTCGCCGGTGAACTCTACACGGCCTACCAGCTTATTGAGCGCCGCTTTGGGCACGGGCTCAGGCTTTTCACCGCCGGCCTGTTCCTGCTCACGCGCGCACTTGCCGAGGGAGTGCGGGTGTTCGCCATTTCCGTGGTCATCGCCATCATCTTCAGAACCGGCGTTGTCGCTTCACTGATCATAATTTTCGTGCTGACCTTGGTCTACACCCTGGAGGGAGGGTTGACGGCGGTCATCTGGACGGACGTCATCCAGCTCACCATTTATATTACGGGCACAATCGTGGCACTCTTCGTGGCCTTGCACCATATCCCTGGCGGCTGGGGTGAGGTTGTGCGCGTGGCGCAGGCGGCAGGCGGTAAATTCACCGTATTCAATTTCCATTTCAATTGGAGTCAACCCTACCTTTTCTGGACGGGACTGATCGGCGGCATGTTTCTGAACACCGCGAGCCACGGCACGGATCAACTGATCGTGCAGCAGTTGCTGGCCGCCAAAAGTCGCCGCCAGAGCCAGGGCGCGCTGCTGGCGAGTGGCGTCGTCGTATTGCTCCAATTCGCCCTGTTCCTGGTGGTGGGAGTGGTGCTCTACGCTTTCTACCTGCGCTTCCCTCCCACCGTTCCCTTCAGCCGGCCTGACCAGATTTATCCCACCTTTGTCATTACCAGTCTACCGGTGGGACTCTGCGGACTGTTGACCGCGGCCATCCTCGCTGCCGGCATGGCCAATCTGAGCGCGGCGCTGAATTCCCTGGCGTCCAGTTCAGTGATGGACTTTTACAAGCCTTTTGCACGACCCCAGGCTGATGACCGGCATTATCTGCGTGTATCGCGGTTGATGACGCTGATTTGGGGAGCGGTGATCATCACCATCGCGCTGGCGGCACAATACCTGCAGCGCAGCGCCATGGAGTTGGCGCTTACCGTTGCCAGCATCCCTTACGGGAGCATGTTGGGAATCTTCCTGCTGGGAGTCCTGACCCGACGGGCCAACAGCCGCGGCGCGCTGGTGGGCGCCCTGTGCGCACTCGCCACACTGGGTTATGTAATCCACTACACCACCATCGCCTGGACATGGTACGTTGCCATTGGGACGGTGGTAACCTTTACCGTAGGATTTTTCGTGAGCTTAACGACCGGCGACTACCATGGGCAATAAACCGCAAACCGAATTGGTAAAGGGACTGGGGGTGTTCGGCGCCACTTCAGTGGTGGCTGGCACCATGATTGGGACCGCGATTTTCGTGGTTCCGGGCATCATCCTGCAACAGGTCGGTACGCCGGCAATGGTTCTGGCGGTGTTCGTGGCCGCCGGCGTTCTCAGTCTTTTCGGAGCGCTCAGCTATGCCGAACTGGGCGCGGCGATGCCGGCGGCGGGCGGCGAATTCGTTTACATGCGCCAGGCATATGGCCCCTTGTTTGGATTTCTCTATGGCTGGACGCAATTCATCATTGCCAAGACCGCCTCGATTGCCGCGATTGCCACGGGCTTTGTCATCTATCTCTCTTATTTCTTTCCGCGCCTGCATGAAACGGTGTGGGCAGCTTCTCTCCCATTGGGCCGCCACAATTTGGATTTGCGGCTGACGGGCCTCCAGATTGGCGCAACGCTGATGGTGCTGCTGCTTTCCGGGCTGAATGTATTGGGAGTGCGGCGCAGCGGCGCAGTGCAAACTCTCTTTACCGCCTCCAAGCTGCTGGTGCTGGCGATACTTATTGTGCTGGGACTCACTTATGGTCACGGCTCGTGGCAGGGTTTCCGCCCCTTCTTCGCGGCAGGTAGCCACGCTGGCCTGCTGACGGCCTTCGGCGTGGCGACGGTTTCAGCGCTCTGGGCTTACGATGGATGGAACAATCTCAGCATGGTGGCGGGCGAAGTCAAGAATCCCCAACGCAACGTACCCCTGGCATTGATCGTTGGGGCGCTGCTGGTTCTTATTGTTTATGTTCTGGTGAACCTCGCTTATTTTCACGTGCTCCCAGCTTCCCAGGTTTTGGGCACCAACACCGTGGCGTCGGACGCCGCGCGCCGCTTTCTGGGTAATGCCGGAGGGGCCTTCATTGCCGTGGGCGTTATGATTTCCACCTTCGCCACGCTGAACGGCTCCATCCTGGCGGGCTCGCGGATTCCTTACGCCACCGCGCGCGAGGGCCTTTTCCCGGCCGGGTTGGGCGTTGTGCATCCCCGCTTTCACACCCCCGCCGTGTCCCTGGCGTGGCAGGCCATCATCGCGGGATTGTTTACACTGACGGGAGGGTACCAGTCGCTTTACACGAAAGCGATTTTTTCCGAATTTCTCTTTTACGCCCTCTGCACGGCCGGAGTTTTTGTGTTGCGACGGCGGCAGCCTGACTTGCCGCGCCCCTATCGCACCTGGGGATATCCGCTGGTTCCCGCGCTTTTTGTTATCCTGAGTGTCTGCCTGCTGGTGAATACGTTCTGGCAGCAACGCACCGACTCCCTGTGGGGAGTGGTGTTGGTGGGCAGCGGGATTCCCGCATACTGGATCTGGAAGGCATGGGTTCGTCGTTCTTCATGAATCGAAAATCGAAATTCGAAAGTCGAAAATCGTCCGCCAGTCGTCGAATTAGGAGTTCCGATTTTCGAATTTCGAAACCGGTAGCGGGGGAGATTCCTTACTGCCTGCTCATTCTTCTGCTCATGGCAGTCACGGCGTGGGCGGCGCCGAAGACCCGGCATCACGTGCAGCCTGCCCCGGAAAATGCCGCAGCGCAGGCGCCCCTGGCGAAGATGCGGGAACGGGTTCTGAACGCCGCGCCCCTCGCGATGTTCTACTATGCCAGTGACTCGCTGGGGATGGAATCGCTCCAAGCGCATGCCGACGCCATGGGTTTACTCGCTCCGCAATGCTATGGGCTTGATCGGGCAGGAACGTTGCACGGTCAACTTCCTGCACGGGTCCTTGATGCGGCGCGGCATGCCGGTCTTCCCTTGATGCCACTGGTTACAAACCCCGGCTTTGACCGTGCCACGGCGCATGGTTTGCTGCACAATTCCAAGGCACAGGCGCGCGCCATAACCTCCCTTGCACAGCGCGCCGAAAGCGATCAATACGTCGGGTGGCAGCTCGACTTTGAAGGGATCGACCCGGCAGACAAGGCCGCGTACACACAGTTTGTGGGGCGTGTGGCGGCGCGGATGCATCGCGACCATCGCCTGCTGAGCGTCGCGGTGGTGCCACGATTTTCCGATTCATTTCCAGACAGCACGAAGCCCGGTTTTCACACCGGAGAGTGGGGTGCGGCATTCGATTACCGCGGCATCGCGCGCGCGGCCGATTTCCTGGTGCTGATGGCCTACGACCAACACACATCATTGACTCCTCCTGGCCCCGTGGCCGGCTATGATTGGGTGACGGCTGCCCTCAACTATGCCGTCCGCCGCGTGCCGCCGGCAAAGCTGTTGCTCGGCATCCCCTTTTATGGCCGCGAGTGGACGGAAACTCCGGACGGCACCACGTCGCACAGCCTTGCCTACAAAGACCTTAAGCAATACCTTGAAGACCCTGGCAGCGACCGGTATTGGGATGATCTTCTTCGGACCACCTGGTTCCAGATTCGCGACGGCGAAACACTTCGGACCGCGTGGTTTGATGACACCCGCAGTCTCCGGGAGAAATTGAAGCTGGTGCAAATTTATCACCTGCGCGGATATGCTGCCTGGCGGCTGGGCGTGGAAGATCCGAAATTTTGGGAGCGGATAGAGCAGTAATTCAATCGAGGAGAGAAGCCGTGCGAACTCGCGTGGTTGTTGCTTTGACGGTTCTGATGCTCACCGCCTTGGCGAGCGGCGCTCGCGCCGCTGGGCATACGTGGGATGTTCTTTACGCAGGGGAGCTCGATGATCGCATTGAGCGCCAGCTCAATCTATTGGCGGTGCAGGATCAGGCGTTGATCCGCATCATGAAAAGTACTCCGGGAGCGCCGGGCGTAACCCCGGCCGCCGGTGGCCTGACGATTGAATTGCGCCAGGAAAAGAGTATCGAAGCCTTTCTCGACACGCTCAAGCGCGGGGTGGGGGCAACGGTGCTGGTGCCCACATCGGAACTCGCCCGGGACGGTTATGTTATCGAGGCCAATTACCCGCACGCGGTCGTTCCCAACCATCTGCTGATCACCGCCAACACGTGGCGGGGATTTCACAATGCTTTACTGAGGATCCCGGATTTGTTGGCGCTCGCGCCGGCGAGTCTTGCCAGTGAGCTTATTCCCCACCCTCAGACCTTGCACATCGAAGGAGGCGGCATCTCCGTCACCATCGCGGACTTCCCTTCCTTCCCCGAACGCGGCGTGGTGGAAGGGTTTTATGGCCCGCCTTGGACCCACCAGGACCGCGTCGACATTCTACGTTTTGAAGGCGCGCATGGTATGAACGCATACTACTACGCGCCCAAAGACGACCCCTACCATCGAAAACTCTGGCGCGATGCCTACCCGCCGGAAGCGCAGCAGCGGCTGGGCGACCTGGTGGATGCCGCGAAGCACAACTTTGTGGATTTCTGCTTCGCCATCAGCCCCGGCCTCACCATGGCGTACTCCAGCGATCGCGATTTTCAGGTATTGACCAACAAACTGGAGAGCGTCAGCAAACTTGGCGTTTCCTGCTTCGCCCTTTTTCTTGATGACGTGCCGCAGGATTTGCAGGACCCACAAGACCACGCGCAATTCAAAACGCTCGCCCAGGCGCACGTTTTCCTCACCAACAAACTCTATAATCACCTGAAGGAGCAATCCGCTGAGAATCGCCTGGTGCTGACGCCCACCGTCTACACCACCGACTGGGGAAGTCGCGACTATGTTCAGGAGCTGGGCGCGGGGGTTGATCCTGGCGTATCCATTGTCTGGACCGGGCCGAAAGTATTCACCCCTGCAATCACTCCTGAGCAAGCGCGGGAGTGGAGTGGGTATATCCATCGTTCGCCGCTGATCTGGGATAACTATCCTGTAAACGATGGCACGCGATGGTGCCGCTACCTGGGGCCGCTCACAGGCCGGGACGCCCATCTGCCGGGCACGGCGCGTGGCCTCGTTTCCAATCCCATGAACCAAGCGCGCGCCTCCATGATTCCACTTCAAACGATTGCCGATTACCTTTGGAATGCCGCCGCGTATGAACCGGCGCAATCGGAGACCCATGCGGTAGTGAGCCAATACGGCCCGGACGCGCCGCACCAACTCGCACCCTTCCTGAAGACGTATGGAACCTCTTTTTGGGATGACGGGAATTTTATGCCACTCTTCAAGGAGCGCCATTACCCCATCGACGTTGCCAAAATGCAATCGCAACTGGCAGAAATGAATTCGGCCCTTGAGCGTCTACGCTATCAGCGGCGGCTGGAGCCGTTGCTGAAAGAAATCTCCCCCGCCATCAAGCTTGCCACTGAGCGCCTGGCGGAGGTCAAAGCTGATCCTGCCTTCCGGCACCTGCCTGACGGCACCCTTCAATGGGATGAAAACCATGACACGCTCACCGCTTACCAACTGGCCCAATCGCCAAACCTGAACGGTGATTTTTCCAAGTGGGAAAGCGGTCCCCTGTACCGGCTTGATGAGCACGGACAGGTGGTGGAGGGCGCCAAACTGTGGAAGGGTCCGCACGAGTTGTCAGCACGTGTGGCACTGGCGTGGGATGCCAGCTTTCTCTATGTGGGCGTGGATGTCGTCGATCCCGATCTTTATCAACCCTTCTTCGGGCGAGGCATTCAAAATGGAGACAATTTCAAGCTTCTGCTGGAATCCGGCTTCCGCAAGAACCAACTCGTCATCGAGCCCACGGGTGATGAGTACGCACTCTATTTCAGCCCTGGTAATTTCGCCGGGGTCGAACACAGTATCTTCTCCGACGAAGATTATCTACCGCCGCGCCCGCAGCCTCACGATTACATGCGGGAGATTTACTCGGTTTGGAAGAAGACTGGCAACGGCTATTCAGGCGACATCGCAGTGCCCGTGACCTTCTTCGAAGGCGGAAAGTTTGCGCAAGGCTATGAGTTGGGATTGGTGTTTAGCGTGATGAAAGTGATTCGTCCCGCCCTGCACGGCGACCCCGCAGACTTGGCGCGGGTGAT
>JARLGN010000330.1 GCA_031292775.1 Acidobacteriota bacterium
AGGCAAGACGCGGGACCCGACACCTAAGTCCCGTGTCCCGAACCCCGAGTCCCGTATTAAGGAGGAGGCCATGGCGGACGAACCGATTGAGCAATCCCCCGAGGTAGAGAAAGAAGAACCGAAGAAGGATTTCAAATTCATCCGCTGGGATGATTCCGGCGTGGTGGCACACCTCACCATGAATCGGCCCAAGCAGAATGTGATGAACATTGAGATGCTTCGGGAAATGGCCACGGCCATTGAGAGTCTTGCCCCCCGCGAGGATGTGCGGCTGATCCTGCTGGATGCCTCCCCGGAGTGCGAGGGCTACTTCTCCCTGGGAGTGGGCGCGGAAGGTTACACCCAGCAGATGGTGTTCCAGATGATGGACGCGTTCCACAGCATCTTTCGCGTCATGATGGAGCTGTCCAAACCGGTGATCGCCGTCGTGGAAGGTGTGGCCTCTGGCGCCGGCGCGGAATTGGCGGCTTTCTGCGATTTGGTTATCGCCACCGAAAACGCTCAGTTCCGCCAACCGGAAATCAAACTGGGGGTGTTCCCGCCCATGGGGGCAGTTGTCTACCCCCGCGTGATTGGGCCGCACCGTGCCATGGAGTTGCTTCTTACCGGCGACCCCATCAATGCATCTCAAGCTCAACAAATGGGCCTGATCAATCGCGTTGTGCCGCGCGAGAAACTGAAAGAAACAGTAGATAGCCTGGTAAAGCGCATCTCCGAACAAAGCGGTCCGGTGCTCACTTTGCTTAAGCGCGTAGTTTTCGAAGGCACGTGGCGGCCCTTCGATGAGGCGCTAAAGCGGGCACAGAACCTCTACTTGAACCAGTTATTTGATCTTCAGGATTCTAAGGAAGGCGTGCAGGCACTCTTCGAAAAGCGCAAGCCTGTGTGGAAAAATAGGTAAGAAAGTGACGAGCTACTGAAAGGCGAAACTCGAAACTGGAAACTCGAAATTCGCCGCGAGCTCTGAGTCACGCTCCTTTAGGGCCAATGCAATTTAACTATTCACATTAGCAGCCTGAGGAGTCGATTCACTAAGTTCGTTCCGAGGAGACCCCCTCACCCGTCCCGCCCCGGCTGGTGAAAACGCCGGTTGCGGTCCTCTCCCCCAAGGGGGCGAGGGGAGCAAGTTCAAGCTACTCTGTAGCGAGTTGGCCGAGTTTCAAATTTCGAGTTTCGAGTTTCGCCTTTCGGTGGCTTGTCACTCTTCACTTGTCACTCTTCACTGCTCTTCAGAGCTCGCCCAGGGATTTCTCCACATCATCCAAAGCGGTCTTGGAAAGTTCGCTGGGTAGCGGGTCGGTGGACCGGCGCCCGTAAACGTGATCGCCGGATTTCGCCGCCTCCACGATTTCCGTGGTGTTCTTGTCTCCGGATTGAATGTTGAACGTGTAGGCTGGTCTGGCCAGGCCTAGATCCGCCAGGTTTCCACCCGTGGGGAATGAATCCGCACGCAAGTCGCGCAAATGGGTCAGGAAAGCATCCATCTTATCGGCATTCACAATCTTGGGCTTGGGCGCAGTCTGTTTCCATTCATTCACCTGCCGCTCAAAAACCCAATGTCCTTTGGGTGTGTCCACTTCCGCGCGTTTCACATCAAACGAGGAAAATGAAAACAGGTCCTTCTCGCGCAAATCCGCCTGGTCTTTTTTGAATTGGGTGACAAATTCGGAGCTCAAGGTAAAGACCGGATCGAGCGCGGAATTGGTGGCAAAATACCGGTCCGAGTCTTTATCTTTCTTCCCCACCACAATCGTCTGGGTTCCGCCGTTACCCGTCAATTGGAGGTGCAGTTCCGGCGAACCGAATCCATAGTCGCCACTCTTCTTTTTATCCTCTGATGCGATGGTCTGCATGGTCAGGCCGCGTAATTGGCTGACCAGGCCGTCCACCGTGAAGCGGTCTGCACGCACGGGAGGCGGGAGAGTTAAATCCCACACGCCCTCGGGATTCTTTTCCAGTGTCCAACTCGCACCCTTGTATTGCACCGAAATCTTCTGAAGTTGTTCAGCCTCCAAAGTCAGCGCCCGGCGATCCCGCAGGTCGAACATCTTCTTTTCCAGGGAAGACTTCAGGTAGCTCGCCAGGGTGAAGACGCGCGGGTTTCCGCTGACCTGTGCATACAAGCCACCACTAGTGGGTGTGTCGTCGCCCAGCAGCAGCGTGAAAGTTGTGGGCGTGGCATCAGTCGTAATCTCCAGGGTAAAGCTGGGAGCATCAAGGCCAAAGTCCTTCAAGTTGGGGGGATTAGGATCAGCGACCTGATCGATTGTGGCGGTGGTCAGACCATTCAAGATTCCTGAAAAGTTGCCTTGGTCCACGTCCAGGTGGCTAGGTTCCGTGATGGTCCACTTTCCACCCTCGCGGCGGCAGGTAAAAGCATCTCCGTCGCGAGGTTTGAAGGTAATGGACTGAATATGCTGCGCATCGAGCGAAAGTATCTTTTCCTGGCTACCGCTGGTTTCGACGGCGGGCTTTTCCGCGCCCTTGTGCTTGTCGTAATACTTAATGGCTCCCCAGGTGGCCGCCAGAACCACCAGGGCAATCAGAGTCGTCAGGTATTTTTTCTTCTTCATCGAATTTGCCACCGCCTTGCCTGCTCGTCACTTGTCACTCGTCACTGCTTTTCTTACCGGCGCTGCCACCACACCATCACACCGATCAGGACAATCAGGATGGGAATTCCGAACACTCCAAGCACCAGCAACCGGCGCATCTGTTCCGCATTCATGGTCAGATGCTGCGATTCCGGAGGCGTGGCCCGAATGGAAATAAGATCCTCATCGGCTGACAGCCAATTGATCGAGTTCATGATGAAGTCGCGGTCACTTTGAAAAGTCAGGAAGCTGTTTTCCGCGATCCGGGCGGTTCCCAGAGCCACGAAGCGGCCTTCCGTCTTCTTCTCGCCTCCCCCGGAGATCGATCCCGCCACAGCAACGGAGAGCGGACCCTTCACGTCCTTGCCCGCGTGGAACTGGATCTCCTTTATCTTGGGATTCCAGTCAGTGACGCCGTAGCTGTCGGCGGAGGTGTCACAGAGAGAGTCGGCGCTCACGCCCGGCTTGGCGTCTTTGCCCACCTCAAACGAGCGCGAGAGCGGGAAGATGGTGGCGCGGCCGTTGAGCGGCTGAACGATGGGGCTTGCTCCGTACTTGATAATCAGCGGCATGTAAGGTTCGGTGCCGAAAATCTGGGCCATCGGGTTCTCGTCGATCACCAGATCATTGCGAACCGTCACGCCCCAATCACCCATAAGTTTGGCCAGATTGGGAAGCTCCACCCCGGCATCCAGCATGACGAACGCGCGTCCGCCGCCCTGGAGGTATTTATTGATGACATCAGTTTCCTGGGGGAGGTAGTCATTCTGCGGCCCGGCAATGACCACCATGGTGCAGTCGGTGGGAATTTCCATCTTCTGCAGGAAGGGGAGCATTTCCGTCTGGTAGTTCTCATTGCTGAGCTGCTTCTTGAAGTGGTCGTATCCGTCGCGTTCCGTGCTGTCGAGGCTGCGCTCGCCGTGCGTCTCGATAAAGCAGGCGGTCCGCTGCCCTTTCAGGACGCGCACCAACGCGTTGGTTAGTCCTTCTTCGCCGTCACCCGTGGCTTCCATATGACGTTCGCCCGCAGCCACCACGATGGTTCCATAGCTGCGAACGCTGTATTCCTTGGCAAGAGCCGGTTGACGATCGGGATCAACGTATTTGACCTTCACGTGGTTCGAGGCTGATGCATACATCCCCAGCACGTCGCGGCGTTCGCCGAAGTTCCGTTCTTTATCGAAGGCGTAGATATTTACGTCGCTGTTGAGGTCCTTCAAAATCTTGTGCGTCTGCGCTGAAAGGCTGTACTTCTTGTTGGGGGTCATGTCCCATCGCTTGTCGTGGTTATTGACAAACCAATTCACCAGCACGACGAGGGCGATCACAATGAGGGTGTAGAGGGCAAAATTCGCTCCCGACAAAACCTGTTGTCCGCTGCGGCCAGCAATACGATCTTTCCAGGCCATGGCTACGGCCTCCCTTTCAGGGCTTCCACAGAGCGCGCGGTCAGGAATATCCCCAGGATAACCACCGAGAGGTAATACACCACGTCGCTTAATTGGATAACACCCTTCGAAAAATTGTCAAAATGGGTTGTCAGCGCAAGATAAGACATCACCTGCCCAACGGTACTCTGGGAGTACGCACTGACCCAGTCCAGCAGGTAAAGGAGCAGGAATGCGGCCAAGCCCACCGCGCCCGCGATGATCTGATTCTTGGTGAATGTGGAAATCCACATGCCCAGCGACATTAGAGCGCCGCCATAAAGCAGCATTCCCAGCGCGTTCGCAATCAGCGGCCTAGCATTGGGATTCCCGTAAATGAAAAGCACCGTGAAATAGAGAAACGTCAGAGCTTCCAGGATCACAAACAGAATCATGGAGCCAAAGAACTTCCCCAGGATGATTTCCATGTCCGTGAGCGGCGAGGTAAGCAGGAGTTCGATGGTCCCCGAGCGCTTCTCCTCGGCATAGAGCCGCATGGTAATGAGGGGGATCAGGAAAAGCAGCACCACCGTAAGCACTCCACCCAGGATGGGCCGGATGATAAATTCATTCAGGCTGATCGGCGGCATGCCGGCTCCACCACCCTGCATCTCCATACGTACCGATTGGATGGCAAAGAAAGCCGTGGAGCTGTAAAAGACAAAACCGCATAGAACGGTGTACACGGTCATGACCAGGTAGGCGATCGGCGAATGGAAGTAAGCTTGCAGTTCCTTCCCTGCTATCGCCATGACATTGCGCATGGTGCATATCCTTTCATCTTAGGGGCTCGGGATCAGGGGTTCGGGGCTCGGGAAAACCAAGCGGCGATGCCAAGCCCTGTGTCCCGAATCCCTAACCCCGGATCCCGAATCCCGGCTCTTTCAGTTCGCCGCTTTCTCTGCTTTCTCTGCGGCCTCTTCACTCACATCTTTGGTGGTGAGCTTCAGGAAGATTTCTTCCAGGCTCAAACCACTGGTTTTCAACTCGTAGAGCTTCCAGCCGGATTCCACCGTGGCGCGCGCCAGTTCCGCGCGTACGTCTTTTTCCTTTTCGGAGTGGACTTCCAGGGTCACGCGGTTTTCATGCGACTCACGCGGTTCCACCCAGTTCACACCACCGACGCGTTGAAACTTTTCGATAATTTCCGCTGCCGGACCTTCCACGGTAACGAGGACGGTTTCAAAACCTTGCAGGCGCCGCATGAGCTCATTGGGCGTCCCGACCGCTACAATCTCGCCGGCATTGATCACGACGACGCGCTGGCAGGTCTTGGAGACTTCCGGCAGGATGTGCGTGCTCAGGATCACCGTGTGCTGGCCCGCCAATCCGGTAATCAGGTCGCGAGTCTCGATGATCTGTTTGGGATCGAGGCCGGAAGTCGGTTCGTCGAGAACCAGCACGTCGGGATTGTGGATCAGCGCCTGTGCCAAACCCACCCGCTGCCTGTAACCCTTGGAGAGTTTTCCGATCTGCCGATTGCGCACGTCGCCCACTGCACACTTTTCAATGATTCCATCCAGCCGGGGTTTTAGTTCGCTGCGCGATACCCCTTTGATCCGCGCCACGAAAGCCAGATATTCCGCCACCGTCATATCGGGGTAAACGGGTGGATTCTCCGGAAGATAGCCGGTTCGCCGTTTTGCCTCCAGCGGCGAATCCACCACATCGTAGCCCG
>JARLGN010000331.1 GCA_031292775.1 Acidobacteriota bacterium
AACTGAAATCGATCCCCATTCCAAGGCGGCGTCGAGCCGCCGCACTCCAAGGCGCTTCGCGCAGGCTAAAACGATGACTTGTCTTAACCCGGCGGAAGATGTCGCAACGCTCTGCGCACCACATGCTTGTCAAGATAGCAAGAAAATGCGGTATTGCAAACAGGGCCGCGTTATAGACCGTCGATGTTCAGGATGACAGCATTAGAGCAATTCCCTGCAGCCAGTTTAGGTTCGTTGCAGGGCCGGCGATCCCGCCGGGGCGGCCGAGGTTTGCGGCAGGGGTTCTTCCGGCATAACAATCCAAGCGATGAAATAGCCGATGACTCCCCAGCCTCCAAAGAAAGCCAGCATCAGCCAGAGGATTCGGACCAGGGTGACGTCAAGTTCTAGGTAATTTGCGAACCCTCCGCAAACCCCCGCGATTTTATGGTCCGTGCGCGAGCGTGTAATTTTCCTGGCATGGGCGGGGGCAGGAATCGAGAGTGACGTCCCACATTGGCAGCAGAAGTTCACTCGTTGGGTATATTCTTTTCCACACTGAGGGCAAAACATACTTCTTCCTCCTGATCAACAACCACGGTTATCTGAATATACGGTTCTCAGGATAATAAAGTTCCATCGGTGTACAGGGGACGGTTAGCCCTATGCCACGCCGATCAGGACGGCTGGTTGGTGGAATTCGTACCTCGCACACACGGTTTTGGAGTAAGATGCCGCCGTCACAAATGACTTTGTCGAAAGGCGTACCCCCCAGCATTTCGCTGGAAAAATAACGTATGGTCTGGCGTTCGCGGCGATCGCTGATTGTTCTCCTCCAGGGATTTTCCCTGCGCCGCCGGGTAGCATCAAGTCTGGCGCTGGTACGCCTTATTTTGGTGCCGGTAATATTCCTGGCGGTGTATTACCTGTTCGCCATGGCGTCAATTGTGGACCGCATCGTCAACATCGACGCTCCCGTAGCCACCAATGCGGAGCGCGCTTCCATTGAAATGCTTGACGCACGGCGGGCGGAAGCCAATTACTTCCTGCTGCACGACCCCGACGACATCGCCCGCAACCGCGAATCCATGAAGCAGCTCGAGAAGACTGTCCATGCCTGCCGCAAGTTGCAGCCGGAGGAAAAAGCCACATTTGACGCTCTGGAGACGCAGATAACGTTTTACAGAATTGGTTTTGACCACGCGGTGAGGCAGTTGGGGGAAAGCAACCTGCCCCCCATTGAAAGCCTGCGGCAGGTGGTGCGGACCTATCAAAAGGACCTGGACGACGTTCTGACGAATTCGCACGGTGAAAGCCGCACCCACTTGATCGATATGCTGCGCGCCCGCATTGAGTCTTTTGACACGGAAGTGGCGGCGAAGGTGGAGGAGAACGACCCGGAGATCCGCCAAACCTCGCGTGATTTGGCGGTCGCGAGCCAGAAGATTATCAGCCTCTCAACCGAACTGGAAGGCCGCAGTTGGCAACGCGTGCAGAAGGACCACCAACGCGCCCGCGCCTTGCTGATTCGTGCTGAAATCATCGGGGGCATTATTTCCGTCATAACCTTGCTGGTTAGCATCTGGGTCAGCTTCGTCCTGCCCCGCCAGGTAGTAAAACCCCTGACCGATCTTAAACAAGCGGTTGACCATGCGGCAGCGGGAAATTACGAAATAGAGTTTGAAGTGCATGGGCAAGGCGAAGTGGTGGAACTCGCCAATAGCGTCCGTAATTTGATCGCCCACGCGCGGGAAAAACACAACGGCGGGGGAGCGGGGCAAGGAAAGGATTGAGGCGCACCTGTCGTCAGTTCTCAGTTGTCAGTTATCAGTTTAGAATCACCTGGAATTGATCGATTCCACGGATGCCGTAACAAGTCTCACCCGTTTAACCGTGGCCGGATACCACCTTGGACTTCGGACCTCGGACACGCGACGATGGATGGTATTTTTGTCCATCTCCATTAACGGATGCCGTTTTTCCATCTGTCTCTGTTAGACTGTTTTAGGGAATAAAGTGCGTATCCAAAAGGAGCTAACATATGAAGGGCAAACCGGAAGTCATCGAGGTCCTGGCCAAAATGCTGAAGGAGGAACTGGGCGCCATCAGTGAGTATTTCATCCACGCTGAAATGTGTGAGTCGTGGGGTTATAAGAAACTGGCCGCCCACACCAAGAAGGAATCCATCACCGAGATGAAACACGCGGAAAAGCTCATTGAGCGCATTCTTTTCCTGGAAGGTACGCCCAATCTGAATGACATGCCCAAGTTGAACGTGGGCAAGGACGTGAAAGCGCAATTCCAGAACGACCTGGCGCTGGAAAAGAATGCCGTGGCCGAATACAACGCGGGAATCGCCGTCTGCCGCAAAGCGGGTGACAATGCTTCGGGCGATCTTCTCCAGGTGATCCTGAACGACGAAGAAGGCCACGTCGATTATCTGGAAGAGCAACTCTCGCTCATCGACAGCATCGGCATTCAGAACTATCTGGCCCAGCAGGTGTAAACCGGTTCGGTGTGATGTGAGTGGGGAGGAGGATTAGCGTACCTAAACACCGTGCGCCACAACAAGGGGCGCTATCTTCCTTCGCCGGGTTACCTCGAAAGATCTGACCCGGGAAGGCATCAACGTGGTAATACGGAATTGCCATGCCGAGATCCTCTAAGGAGAGGTAGCTTTAGCGTTCAATTCCCTTGCGCTTTTTCTTTTTGAGATAGGGTTTCCCGGCTTTTTGCGTTGGCTGTTCTGGAGCGTAGACAGCCGCTTTTTGGATTTGCTTGACGTCGAGAATATCTTGTTCCCTGCCCGCAGCCAGTTTGTTCTTGATCAGGTTTTCCCGTGAGATGACGTAAGTCGGCGTGTCACCTTCTATCATGGCGGTGACATGGTCTTTCCATGCTTCGTCAAACGTCACGCCGCTGATCTGTTGAAGGATATCGATTCGATTCGGAGGCACGCCGATCTGAAGCCCTGTCTTTGCATCCCGGAAATCTTTGGCAGTAAGCCCGCGAAGGGGTGCGCCATATTGGCATAAGGCTCTGAATACCGCATCACTATTCCGGGCATCGGCCCGGATGAACAGGTCGAGGTCTTTGGTTGCGCGTGGCTGAGCGTGGACACCGAATGCGTAGCCCCCAACGAGCAAATACTCAACGCCCTGTTCGTTGAACACGCGGATGAGTTCTTTCATGTCCTTTGTTAGCATTCTGACCAAGCTCCCGAATCGCGTATGCGGCCTCGGTAAGCTCGCACACGGCTACGAGTCTCGCCCCGACGGGGATACTCTGCCAATAGCGGTAGTTCTCCGCCTCTTGTTCTTCAACGCTCGAAACCTTGCGAACGACTCTGCTGGGATTGAGCCTCTGTCCATTGGCAGCAGGTTGCACACACTGAGGCAGATGCTTGCGTAATTCGCGGGCGCCGAACGGTTCCCCGCATTTGGGGCATTGGCGGAGCACCTTGGCGCGCGGGGAGAGAAGCTGGCGCGCACGCAACCGGCGCGCACTCTCTCGAAGCAATACGTCATCGGGAATCGTTTTGATGTCGAAATGCGGAGTCCAGCCGGGCACTTGATTGCTCTTCACGCGTGAGTTTAACCCCGGCTAAAGTTTAGCACATTGCGGCAATGTGCAAGCAAAAATGTTCGCTGTTCCAAACATAGGAAACATGGCGTTCAGTTCCTCTCCTCTTCTCGGCCGGCTGGTGCAGCCGGTAGCGCATCAGAGGTACACGTTCTTTGCGCTCCTCTCCGGCATTTGGTTGTTTCGCATTAATAAACATATGAATGCTCATCGCATTTAGAGCCGTGGAGTAGCGCTGGAATTCGCCCAACTCCGCGCTACCCGCTGGGTGCAACTCCGCCGCGCCATACAAACTGCGTCGAACGCCCAGGTCAAATTCATTTAATCCGCCACGGTTTTGACCCCCTCACCCGGCCCGCCCCGGCTGGTGAAGACGCCGGTTGCAGGCCACCCTCTCCCCCAAGGGGGCGAGGGGAACAGATTCAAATTACCTCTCCCCCCGCCCCTCTGGGGGAGAGGGGTCGGGGGTGAGGGGGTCGAAATGCGTGGAGTCAATTTAAGTGAACAGCGGGTAGCGCATCAGACGTACGCGTTCTTTGTGTTCGTCTGCGGCTTTTATATCGCATTATTAAACATATAAATGATCGTCGTATTTGGAGCCGCGGAGTAGTGCTGAAATTCGCCCAACTCCACTCTACCCGCTTTTGCCTTTTGACTTGCTTTTGCAGCTCCGCCGCGCCGCACCTCCCTGTCCCGAACCCCTGCCCGTTATCCCTTAATCACGCCCATAGGCTTCAATCGCGCCACGCGGCGTGCCAGTCCGGCGTTGTGCACCACATCGATCACCGCGTCCACATCCTTATAAGCTTCCGGAATCTCTTCCGTAATTCCGTCGCGCGAGTCGGCCCGCACAATGATGCCGAGATCTTCGAGGCGCTGACTGGCATCCTGCGCGAAGCGTGATTTCTTCGCGGCCGTGCGGCTCATTACGCGGCCGGCGCCGTGGCAACAGGTGCCAAAACTTTCCTGCATCGCCCCTTCCGCGCCGACCAAAACATAGGATGATGTCCCCATCGAACCGGGAATCAACACCGGCTGGCCCACGTGTTGATAGACCTGGGGCACATCGCGATGGCCCGGCGGAAAGGCGCGCGTGGCGCCCTTGCGATGCACCATCACCTCGCGCTCGCGGCCCTCAACCTGGTGGCGCTCGAGTTTGGCGATGTTGTGGCACACATCGTAGATAACGCGCAACTCCTCATGCTCGCCGAAAATGCGCTTGAATGCCTGCCGGGTAAAGTGCGTGATTCCCTGTCGATTGGCCCAGGCATAATTCGCGGCCGCGCGCATGGCGGCAAGATAAGCCTGCCCTTCGGGAGACTTCACCGGCACGCAGGCCAGTTGGCGATCGGGCAGATCAATGCCATAGCGGTGCATCGCCGGACCTATTTCCCGCAGGTAATCGGTGCAAACCTGGTGGCCCAACCCGCGGGAGCCTGAATGGATCAGCACCACCACCTCACCGGCATAAAGCCCCAGCGCCTCCGCACGGCCCGGATCGAATACCTGCTCCACATACTGGACTTCGAGGAAGTGATTGCCTGACCCGAGCGTGCCCACCTGCGGCTGGCCGCGCTTTTTCGCTTGATCGCTCACCATCTCCGGGTCCGCACCGTCAATGGCGCCGCTCTCCTCACAGTGGGTCAAGTCCTCCCCGCCGCCGTAGCCGTGCTCCGCCATCCACGCGGCGCCCTCCACAAGCAACTTGTCGAGGTCGGGATAGGAAATTCGGATGTTCCCGCTGT
>JARLGN010000332.1 GCA_031292775.1 Acidobacteriota bacterium
GGCCCAAGGCTCTGGGAAAACTCTCGCCCACCTCCGGCGCCGTGGCCTTTTTGATCTCCGCGCTGATGGTCACCTACCTTTTGGGCTGGAGAGTTTTTCCCGTGGGTGGCGCCGATTGGAAAGTGAATTGGTGGCTCCACACCATTGCATTCTATGCGTTGCTGGTGGTGATCCCCCGTTCGAAACACCTGCACCTGGTGCTTGCCCCAGTCACTATTTTCCTGCGCCCCGAGACTACCAGTTCCATGCGCGCGCTTCAGGAAGAGGGTGATGACCTGGGGATGATCCACTTTAAGGACCTGGGGCGCAAAGACGTTCTGGACGTCGATGCTTGCGTGGAATGCGGCCGCTGCACGGACGTCTGCCCCGCCAATCTTTCCGGAGGAACGCTGAGTCCCAAAGAAATCATCCTGGACCTTCGCCACGGCCTGCTTTCCGGCGGAGATGTGGTGGCGGGAACGGTGGAAGAGAAGAAAGAGGGCAAGGCTTTCATTACTGAGGACGACCTATTCCAGTGCTTCTCCTGCGGCGCTTGTGAGTATGTGTGTCCAGTGGGAATTGAGCATGTGGGCAGAAAAATCCTCGACCTCCGGCGTGGACTGGCCAGCGAGGGCCGCATTTCAAACGACCGGGTCAATCAACTGTTTACCACCATGGAGCGGGCTCCGCACAACCCCTGGGGCATCGCTCACGACACGCGGCAAAAACTGATCGAGTCGAAGCAATTCCCGATTTTCGATGGCACGCAGGAATGGCTCTTCTGGCTGGGATGCGGGCTGAGTTTCGATCCCCACGGACAGGCGGTCGCTCAGGCGATGCGGCAGATTCTGGACGCTGCCGGAATTTCCTGGGGCGTGCTGGCGCGCGAAACCTGCTGCGGCGAGCCGGCGCGGCGGGCGGGCAACGAATACCTTTTCATGGAGCTCTCCGGCAAGCTGGTGGAATCCTTTGAGGCCGCAAAGGTGAAGAAGATTGTCACCTGCTGCCCCCATTGCACCACCATGCTTGACAAGGATTATCGCCAAATCGCTGCCTACACGGAGCTTGGGATTGAAGTGGTACACCACTCAGAATTCATCGAGAAGGTGCTGCCCAAGCTCAAGCTTCAATCTTCGCTGGCGGCGGATGGCCGAGCGCCGCTAGGCCCTACGACGGTCACCTACCATGATCCCTGCTATCTGGCTCGTGGGCGCGGCATTACCGAAGCGCCGAGGGAGATACTCCAGGCCGCGGGAGTCGTTGTAACCGAAGCCGCCCATCATGGCCAGAACACGCAATGCTGCGGAGCGGGTGGCGCGCAGCTTTTTGTGGCCGACGACACTCGCGAACAAGGCAAAGTGCGCGTGAACCAGCGGCGCTTCACCGAACTAATGGAAACCAAGGCCACCACGGTGGCGGTGGCGTGCCCGTATTGCCCCATCATGCTGCGCGACGCCGCCAACGCCCAGAAACGCGATGATGTTGAGATATTGGACATCGCGGAAATCGTGGCTAGGAACCTTACGCCGAAGGCGGAGGATGGCACGCCATTAACCCCGGCTTGAGTTCGGGAGTTCCGCATGCGCGCAACTGACTTTGAATTCCGTTACCGCTTTTGGTTTATCTGCCTCGCATATTTCGTGGGCTTTGGATGCTATAAGGTCGACCACCTGAACGCAGTCGATGCGCTGGCGCAATGGATGTTCAGGGCGAGCGACCCTCATCTGGATTCTCTCGCCGCCCGGCACGCCATTCAGGGCTTCTTCGTCCTCGCGGCGGCGCTGATTACTGCCTCCGCCTGGATCCGCACTTGGGGAGGCGCCTATCTGCGCTCGGAGGTGGTGCACGATGCGGCGTTGCACACAGAGAAACTGGTCGCGGACGGGCCTTACCGCCACCTCCGCAATCCCCTTTATCTCGGCAATATGCTGCTAGCTGCCGGCTTTGCATTCCTGGCCGGCCGAACCGGGGCGGTGGTCATCATCCTCGGAAACCTGCTCGTCGTGATGCGTCTGATTGGACGCGAAGAATCAGCGCTGGTGCAATCCCAAGGCGAATCCTATCGCGCTTTTCTGGCTGCCGTGCCGCGTCTTTGGCCGTCCCTCCGCCCCCGCCTGCCCGCCGGAGGCATGCAGCCGAGATGGCTCCAGGCATTTTTGGGGGAAGCACATTTGTGGATGTTCGCATTGAATGGGTTCCTCTTTGCCTGGAAGCTAAATCTACATTGGTATTACACCCTGCTTTGGGTCTCCGCGGGCGCGTATTTTCTGATGAGGGTGGGGTTGAATCGTTTGCGCCGGCAGAACTCGCCGCCCTTTGCGCCTGACTGGCCTTCCCCGCAATCATGAACGGTGAGGTCCGGCAGTACACCACAGAGATCACAGAGGCCACAGAGAAAATGCTGGGGCTTGTGGGGAAAGGGATTACGGCTGCCTGCTTCGTTGACCTAAATTTGCTTCTCCGTGTACCCTCCGTGACCTCTGTGATCTCTGTGGTGAATTCCCTGTGTAGGTCGCTGCTAGCAGCCAGCCTGCGTTCATCGTCGAAAGGCAGACTCGACCTGCTTGCCCTTGCGGTTCACGTGTGGCAATCTTCTTTCAGGTGACGCTGCGCGGCAGTATGATAGCGGTCGCGGCAGCGGTCGCTCCTCCTCCATGACTGATCAAAGCGGGAAAACACGAGGGCTGGTGGAAGCATATGGGCCGGTTTCAACAGGTGACTCCCAACTCCGCCTGAAGGCCAATCCGCGCGACTTTACGCTCTGGCAGCGGGCCCAGATATTTGTGGCGACGTGGTTGGGTTACGTCGCACTGCTGCTGGTCGGTCGCACTTTACGCTGGGAGACTTTTGGCTGGGGCAACTGGGAATCCGCCCGCCAGATGGGCAAGGGATTGGTCTACACCTGCTGGCACCGCCAAATTTTTGCCGGCACATGGTTCTGGCGAAATCGCGGCATTGTCGCCATGGCCAGCCAGAACTTCGACGGCGAATACATCACGCGCATCCTGCAGAAAAACGGCTACGGCGTGGCGCGAGGTTCCAGCTCACGCGGCGGGGCGAAGGCTCTGGTGGAAATGATTCGCTGCCAACGCCAGGGGCTGGACACGGTCTTCACCATCGACGGCCCGCGCGGCCCGCGCTTCGTGGCCAAACCAGGCTCCGTGCAGTTGGCAAAAGCCACCGGGGCGGGAATCCTCTGCTTTCACTCCGCCGTACACCCCGCCTTTGTATTCAAGAAGAGCTGGGACCGCACGGAATTTCCTTTCCCGTTCAGCCGGGCGGCGATGTTCGTTGCGCCTCCCATCTTTGTGCCCCGCGATGCCGATCGCGCCGAGCAGGGACGCAAACTCCAACAAGTGCAGACCACGCTGGACGAACTGCGCAACCGCGCCGAGCGCTGGCAGAAGAGCTAGGGCACTGGCTCCGCCCTCCCCGAAGGGGAGGAATGTCATTAGCCGTAGGTGAAACCTACGGTCAGGATCCATCCAACAAAAATGCCTACCGACCCCAAAGGGGTCGAATATCATGCAGAAAATATTTCTCTGGGAGTTTGCGAATATGCAGGGATCATTCAACCCCTGCGGGGTTGGTCAATTCCTGGGGGCACCGTTTCCGTGGGTTTCACCCACGGCTAATGACATTGGACCTCTTCGATGTCCCAGCCCAAACCATGTCGGGATAACGCCAAACCAGCCTACCCGCCATGTGCGGCCTCCACAATGAGCCTCAATTCCAGATAAATGGCCTCCGCCTGGGTGCGTGATTGTTCCAGCGTCCCGGAGCAATCGATCACAAAATCCGCGCGGCGGCGTTTTTCCTCCACCGGCATCTGCGCATTGATGCGGCGCTCGGCCTCTTCGTGGGAAAGGCCTGCCTTCGCCATCAAGCGTTCCAATTGCTGCTCGGGACGGCACCACACCACCATCACCTTGCAAAATGTGCCAATGAGACCTGCCTCGAAAATAAGTGCCGCGTCCACAATCACCACTGAACCGGGGTGTAGCTTGTGCTGCTCGGATGCGAGTTCCTGCTGGCGGGCAATGATGCGCGGATGGACAATAGCGTTGAGCGCGTGCAGTTGCAACGGGTCGGCAAAAACTTTGGGGCCGAGTCTCTTCCGGTCGATCCGGCCGGCGGGGTCGAGAATCTCACTCCCAAAATGATTGAGGATTTCCGCGTAGGCGGCATGGCCGGGCGCAATCACCTCATGCCCGATGCGGTCGGCATCAATAATGTAGGCGCCCAGATCCTGGAAGTATTGCGCCACGGTACTTTTTCCGCAGGCGGTTCCTCCCGTAAGGCCGAAGGTAGGTCCGAGGTCCGAAGTCCGAGGTCCGATGTCAACTGCCTGCAAGGGGAACTCCCGAGTAGTGGCTAGTGGTTAGTGGATAGTGGTTAGACACTGATCATTCTCCGCTCGTCACTAACGACCGTTCTTAAGCCCACTAGCCACTCGCCACTAAGCACTAACCACTCTTCTTGTCCGCGCTGCCTTTATGGTATTCGACATCAGCATGATGATGGTCAACAGCCCGACGCCGCCGGGTACAGGCGTAAAGGCCCCGGCAATAGCCCGCGCATCTTCCGGTTGCACATCACCCACCAGCACTTCGCCCCGCCTTTGCAGTGTAGCCAGCGGTGCAGTGGGGTCATGGAAGAGCTTGCGGACCTCTTCCTCCGATGACAGGCGATTCATCCCCACATCAATGACGGTGGCGCCGGGTTTGATGAAGTCGCCGGTGACGAAGGTCGGTTTACCAATGGCTGCCACAAGAATATCCGCCTCGCGAGCCACTGCCGGCAGGTCGCGCGTGCGGGAGTGGCATATCGTGACCGTGGCATGTTCGTGCAGCAGAAGCATGGCCACCGGCTTGCCCACAATGTCGCTGCGGCCAATCACCACGGCCCGCTCTCCCTTGATGGGAATCTTCGAGCGCTTGAGAATTTCCATGATTCCCGCCGGCGTGCAGGGCACAAAACCTGCCCGCCCCGCCACGAGGTTACCAACATTGACGGGATGGAACCCGTCCACATCTTTCGCCGGGTCCACAGCCATCAAGATTCGCTTCGTATCAACCTGCGGAGGCAGGGGAAGCTGAACCAGAATGCCGTCGATCTTGTCGTTGTGATTGAGATCATTGACCAACTCCAGCAGTTCCTCGGTGGTCGAATCTTTCGAGCGCACGATCTTCTCGCTGAACAGTCCCAGCGCTTCGCAGGCTTTCACCTTGTTGCGGACGTAAATCTGCGACCCGGGATCTTCACCCACCAGCACGGCTGCCAGGCCGGGTGTAATGCCCTCTCGCTTCAGATCCGTGACCTGCAGTAAGAGTTCTGATTGAATCTCATCTCGAAACTTGCTTCCGTTCAGTATGGTTGCCGTCAAGGTAGGTCTCCCAGGAGCAGTGGTTAGCGGCTGGTGGTTAGTATTGAGCGGCCGGCGGGGTATCCCCTGGCCACTATCAACTTTCCACTGCCTTCTATAATTCGCAGAAAGTTTAGCACAATCAAGGCTTTCGGTGAGGCCGCGAAGCGCGCCAACAGCGTTTCCCCACCGCTTGTTGGCCAGTTTTGATTTCTCGTTATTCGCCCGTCGAAATTTGATGACGGAAAACGGAGGGCAATTCCTTAGCACGGTGATACCATGCCCTTTGCCCGGGAGTAGGGGGAAGCCGAACATGAGGCACGGAGTTTCGATTCAGTATCCTCAAGACGCAATGTGGCGGAACAAGCTGCGATTTCAAAGACACGCTGATTTCCGTTACGCGGACCGTGTTCCGGTTCTATTTGGAGTTTTTGCCCGATACTTCCTGAAGGAGTTCGGCATCGATTTCGACGAGTATTTCCGAAGTGCCGAGACCCAGTTTTACTGGCAACTGCAATTTCAGAAGTGGGCCTTTGAAAATCTTCCGGACGACCGTTGCCAGGAGCCCGTGGTGACGGTAGGCCCTGATTTCGAAAATGTCCTGAACACCTCCGCCTTTGGAGGTCATATTGAATGGCGAGCCGAGAATCCCCCTCGGGCACGTCCCACCATCCTCCACCCTGACGAAGTCCGCCAACTTCGCATCCCAGAGATTCACGAGGGATTCTGGGCGAAGTATATGCGTTGGTGGCAGACCATGACGGACCTTGCCAGGGAGACAGCGGTAACCTTCAACGGGCAGCCTGGCCGCGTGGTTGTGGCCCCGCTGGGAGTGCAATGGATTGGACCGCATATGATGGCCATCGACTTGGTCGGCGACGACTTCTATTGGTGGATGCTGGAGTTTCCGGAGGCGTGTCATCAATTGTTGGACACGATTACCAACGGCCTGGTCCATGCGGAAACCTGCTTTCGTCAGATCGATCACTCCCCCCGGCCCATCTTTGCCGTGGCGGAAGACTCCGCCCAGATTATGTCGGCGGAACTATTCCGGCAATTCTGCGTCCCTTACGACAACCGGTTGTTTGAAGCATTTGGGTCCGGCCTGCGCGATGGGCGAGGGATGCATATGTGCGGAAAAAGCGATCACCTGCATACAACCTTGATTGAAGAAGAGCGCATAACCAGTTTTCAATTGTTCGGCCATAATGTGAAGCCTAGAGTGGCTGCGCGGAACCTCGGTGGCAAGTGCTACCTGTGGGGAAACCTTGACCCGGTCCTGCTTCTGGAAGGTCCGACGGAGAAAATCCACGAAGCGGCGACGGAATTCCTAGAGGCTTTGGGTCCGTGCCGAGGCGTGGTGCTGGGTGATGGGGCCAATGTTTGCCCCGGGACGCCGCTGGATCACCTCGCGGTTGTGAGGGAAACCGCCGAGCGATACGCCCTGGAAAGGCCGGAAATGTTCGCCGCGTAGATATCCACACCGACACATCGGTTCTGTTGATGGCGGCCGTTGGCACCAACAATCGTAACCTGACTTTGGGGCGCAAATACTGGGTCCCGTTTGGAAGGGGCAGGCAGGTGCTGATAGTTTGCTTCAGCCGGAATACGGAAACGGCCGCCTTCGCTTGGCTCAACCGGCATCGTGGAGGCGCCCCATCATAATCTTCCTTACCCGCTCCGCACTGATGCCCCGGTAATACTCCTGGGAAAGAGGATGGTCTGTTGGTTCAAGGGCAAAATGCGGACACAAACCCGGTGGCTGGATGCGGGCGTGCATCTTCAGGCTCAGTGTTTCCGGATACTCGGAAATCTGAGAGCTTAACCAGGAAAACATCACAGGCAGGTCAATGCGCGCGGGGTCCTTGTGCATCTTCAACAGGGTTTCAAAATTCTGGCGGCTAAGCGATCCCCACACACCCCACCGGAACGTCTCTGCCGCACCGATGATGGGAAGATGGATAAGTCCGCGCATGAAGAAATCGTTATCGTCGATCGCGCAGTAGTCATCGTTTAAGAAGGTCTTGGGACGGCTTTTGAGCAAGTTTGGCGAGAATTCGACCCCATGGCTCGCCGTCTCGTGCTCTTTCCTCCAGTAGTGGGGAGAATCGAAACCAAAATCCAGGCATGGTCCCGTGTGCCATTCCTCGCAGTTACTGCACTTCCACCGAAGGCCGGCCAAATCATCAAGCGTGACGGAAGTTCGGGTGTGGCGGATACGGGCTCGTTCGTAACAATCCGAACAGAGCAAGGAAATCTTTAAGAGCTTTTCAGATTGTTCACCCCATCCATTGTGAGCGGCACGTATAAGTTCACAATTGTCGCACCAAGCATCCGGAAAGGGATTGTCCGGAGTAGGTTCGTTCCGGTTGAACCCAAGCCCTACGGTTTCTCCGATAAGATGAATGCAGACGAATGTCTCCTGACCCTCGCCATGAGTCGCGCACTGCACCATGTTCGCCATCGGGCACCTATCCTCGCGCGAGAATTTGACTCTGTCAACAATTTGAACTTCTGACGTGCCGTCTCCAATAGCGTAAGTCTCAAGAACGGACGCTTGTCAGGGGATCGAGTCCAGAGATTGACCGCAGACCTCAAAGCCGGAGGTCTGCGCTACACGTGCTTGGGACTTTCGTTTATAATGGCTGCGGTCCCAGTGGATTCTCCTGCGACATACTGCGGCCCCTGGACGCGCGGACCCCAATCTGCTCTACCGCGCTATGCCCGAGATGGATGGTGATGAATGGCTGACACAATACCCGGTCCTGCCCCGGAGACCCACATCGTTTACAGTATTACGGAAATCATGAAGTTCCTTCCGCACCGCTACCCGTTCCTCCTTGTGGACCGGATAGTGGAAATGGACCCGCCCAACCGCATCGTGGGACTGAAAAACGTCACCATGAACGAAGAGTTTTTCCAGGGGCATTTTCCCGGCGCGCCCGTGATGCCGGGAGTGCTTATTCTGGAAGCTATGGCGCAGGTGGGAGGCATCATGCTCTACCGCGAGATGCCTGACGAGGAAAAATGCAAGAAGCTGATCTACTTTTCCGGAGTCGAGAACGCCAAGTTCCGCCGCCCCGTGGTGCCCGGCGACCAGTTGCGCATCGAAGTGGAGCTGATTCATCGCCGCAGCAACTACGGGAAAATGTCGGGGCGTGCGCTGGTGGAAGGCAAGCTTGCCGCGGAAGCCGTGGAAATGTTCGCAATCTCCGATCGCCCAGGTCAATCACATTCATGAATGTTCATCCCACAGCAATTATTCATCCCCATGCGCAGATCGCCAGCAACGTCAGTGTCGGTCCGTATTCGCTGATCGGCGAAAACGTCGAGCTGGGTGACGGCACGGAAGTGATGTCCCATGCCGTCGTTGACGGCCACACCCGGATGGGCAAAAACAATCGAGTATTTCCATTTGCCTCTATCGGACTCGCGCCTCAGGATTTGAAGTACAACGGCGAACCCACCCGCGTCGAAATTGGCGACGGCAATGCCATCCGCGAATTTGTTACGATTCATCGCGGCACGGTGGATGGCGACGGGGTCACCCGCATCGGCAGCAACAACCTGCTGATGGCCTACGTCCACATCGCCCATGACTGCAAATTGGGAGACTACGTCATTATGGCCAACGGCGCCTCCCTCGCCGGGCACGTGGAGATTCAGGACCATGCCACGGTGGGCGCTTTCACCATGATTCACCAGTTCTGCCGCATTGGAGCCTATAGCTTCCTGGGCAGCGCCACCTTGGTGAATCAGGATATCCTGCCCTACTCCAAGACCTCAGCACCACGCCCCGTGGAGGTGTACGGCGCAAACCGGCTCGGCTTGGAGCGCCGGGGACTTACTAAAGAAGATCAGAAAGATCTGGAAGCCGCATTTCGCTTGCTCACGCGCTCCAAGTTGAATACCACGCAGGCGCTGGAAGCAATTGAGGCCAAAGGATTCCAATCTCCTCACGTCAAGGCCCTGGTGGATTTCATCAAGTCTTCGGAAAGAGGCGTGACCAAGTGAGGTAATCGGGCCATTTTTTCATCGGATCATCGGGTCATTGAAAAACTGCCTGTCGTCCGTGGTCAGTTGTCCGTTGCAAGGGTACGCAATGATCTGAAGTTTGAAGCGACGGACAACGAACCACGCAGCCTTTGAATGACCCGATGAACCGATGTCCCGATGATCCGATAGCCCAACAACCCTATGACTCAATCCCCCAATTCTCCCGACCGCTACGCCATTATTGCGGGTAACGGGCACTTCCCATTTCTGGTTCTCGAAGCGGCGCGCGATCAAGGCTTGGAACCGCTGATTATTGCCATCAAGGAAGAAACCTCGCCGGAACTGGCAGAGAAGGCGAAGGATATCCATTGGCTGAGTCTGGGTGAAGTTGCCAAGGGCCTTGACCTGCTGGTAGCGGAAAAGGTCAAGAAGGTGGTTCTGGCAGGGCAAGTGAAGCACGCACAACTGTTCAGTGCCATCAAGCCTGACGGTATGATGAGCCGAATGCTGCAGGGTCTCTCGCGAAAGAACACCGACGTGCTGATTGGCGCCTTCGTGCGCATGATTGAAGGGCGCGGCATGCGCGTGGTGGATTCCACCCTCTTTCTGAAGCCGCTGCTGCCGGAAGCCGGCACGCTTACGAAGCGATCTCCAGACGTGGACGAGGTAGCCGACATGGACTATGGCCGCGAAATCGCCAAGAAGATTGCGGGGTTGGACCTTGGCCAGACCATTGTGGTGGCTGACCGCGCTTGTGTGGCCGTGGAAGCCATGGAAGGCACCGACGCCGCCATTCAACGAGCAGCTACCTTGAGTAACGGACGGCGGCTGGTGGTCGTCAAAGTAAGTAAGCCCAATCAGGACATGCGCTTTGATGTTCCTGTGGTGGGGAGAAAGACGATCAGGATCATGCACGAGTCGAATGCCTCTGTACTCGCGGTGGATGCGGGGAAAACGCTGCTTTTCGACCGGCAGAATCTGATTGCGGACGCCAACGAGGCGGGAATCGCCATCGTGGGAATGTAGGAGGGGGCGAAGCTCGAAAATCGAAACTCGCGACCGGTCCGGCGAGCTTCGAGTTTCAAATTTCGAGGTTCGATTCACATGAGCGAGAAAATTCCAATCGCGGTGCTGGGTGTAGGCGAACACGGCAAAAAGCACGCGCGTGAATTAATACAGGTCAAAGGGGCGGAACTGGTCGGTGTTTACGACCTGCGTCCCGGGCGCGCGCAGGAAATTGCCGCTGAACTTGGCGTGCGTGCCTTTCAAAGCCTCGACGAAGCGCTAGGCGCAGTCCGGGCCGTTACCGTGGTAATCCCTACAACCGATCACGCCGCTGTGGCGCGCCAGGCGTTCGCCCGGGGGGTGGACGTGCTGCTCGAAAAGCCCATCACCCGAACCTTGGATGAGGCGACTGAGCTGATCGAACTGGCGGAGCGCGGCGGGCGAATCCTCCAGGTCGGCCACCTGGAGCGATTCAACCCCGGCGTGGCGGCAGCCAGGGCAGCAACCACCCGCCCGATGTTCTTTGAAATCCATCGTATGGGCGTGTTCAGCCCTCGCAGCCTCGACGTGGACGTGGTTTTTGATCTGATGATACATGATCTTGATCTTGTCCTCTGGATGGTGGATTCACCCTGGAAGGACGTGCGCGCCGTGGGTTTGCCCGTGCTTTCCAACAAAGTAGACATCGCCAATGCCCGCGTGGAATTCCAAAATGGCGCCGTGGCCAACCTGACTGCCAGCCGCGTGAGTACGGAGAAGATCCGCAAGTTCAGGTACTTCCAGCCCAATGAGTATTTTTCCATTGATTTCACCCGCCGGGATGCGACACTTATTCGGGTGGATCGAAATGGGCCGACCCCACAGATTGCGTTCCAGAAGCTGACCGGGCCGCCGCAAGAACCTCTGCGAGCGGAGTTGGAGGCTTTTGTGGAATCGGTTCGGACAAGAAGCCAGCCTCTGGTTGGCGGCAGGGAAGGAAAACAGGCCTTGGCATTAGCCGAAGAGGTCATGAATTGCATCGAACAACATGCGGCCCTCGTTAACGTCCAACTAGGGCGATCCGTCGGACAAAGTGGAGAGTCTTAGTACCTAATCAACTTCCAGCGGAAAGATAAGTGTCTGGCGTGGAAAATATTTGATGACTCCGGAAACCCCAATCGATATCTGGCGCGCAACACATTCGGCACCTTCGACGATTGTGGAACCCCACATCCATTTGCTCCTTGAACTTGACGCCGAAGTGGCGCGTTGGCGCCGGCGAACGATGTTCCTGACGTCGGTGTTCCTGCACATAATTCTAGCCATGCTCGTCATCTTCTCTCCCGACATCCTCCGTCGTGGCCGGATTATGATGGGTATTCCTGTATCCCCCAAGCCCAGTCAGGAAGTTACGACCCTATTCTTGCCCCCGGATTTACTAAAGCAACTGCGAATGCCACCACCGCAGGCCCGCCCTTCTGACAAGAACCGCGAGGCCCAGGGACACTCGCCCATTATTGATCCGAATGGCGTGCACATGCCTTATTCGCGCGGCAACACGCCCGAGCCGGAAGTCTCTCGGGGAGGACAGCCGCCATCGCCTCCAGCAGCCGGAGCAAGTCCTCCGGCGGGCGGGCCTCCGAACCCTGGCCAGGCGCAGCCCGCGCCCAAGCCCGAGCCTCAGATGGAAGCTGGCTTGCGTCTGGAAGACGTCACTCCGCCCAGTGGGGGTGGCGGCAAATTCCGCGTGCCTTCAATGTCGCCCGGGCAGGCCATCCATGAGTCAATGCAGAATGCTGCCAGAGGTGGGTATCATCCCGGAAGCGGGGGCGGAGGCGGGGGCGATTCGAATATGAAC
>JARLGN010000333.1 GCA_031292775.1 Acidobacteriota bacterium
GGCATGTTGATTCCTGCATCCTGAAATTTCTTGAGGATACGCTTCCTCAGTTCGCTCTGCACCGAGAATTGATCCGTGAACTGGCGGACTTGCATGCCCAGTGAGAATTTCAGACAGGATTCCCCGAAGCCTGGGATAAGCGCCACCGAGGGCTCCGGTTTCGCCAGCAACCCTTCCAGACCATCTCGAATGGCCTCGCGGGCGACTTCCAACAAAGCCTTCTCAACACGGTTGGGATCCGTCCCGTATGCAACGCTTACCTCCAGGCCGTAGGACATGCGCGGATCGGGTGCGGAATAGTTGGTGATGATGGCCTTGGCGAGTGAGGAGTTTGGAATGACGATGTGGTTGTTGCCGAGCGTTCGCAGGATCGTGGAACGCCAGCCGATGCGCAAAACGTATCCTTCCTGATTGGAATCCAGTTTGATGTAATCATTCGGCCCCACAGGCCTGTCAGCCAGAAGATAAAGGCCGGAAAAGAAATTACTTAAGGTGTCCTGTAATGCCAGGGCGACGGCCACGCTTCCCACCCCCAACGTCGTCCAGACTGCCGTCAGCGTAACGCCCATGTTGTCGAGAAAGATGATGGTGCCCAGCAAGGCGAACAGGGTCCGGACCGCAAACGCGGCGGGCTGGGTTAACCGTTGCAGGGCGGGATCCTTCTGTTCCAAACGGCGCAAGGAAAGGATGATAACCTTGGCGGGAAAGTACATCATTACCAGGATCATCAGGGCCAGAACCAGTCTGGACCCGATATACTCAAACCGCGTGGGTAGTGGCAGTGATTCCAAGCCGAGGTAGAGACTGGTAATTAACGACAGGGGTATGGTTAGGGATTCCAGGAGGGAAAAGAAAACCTGGCCCCAGCCGTCGGGAAACTTTTTCGCCCAGTAATGGAGCACACGGTTCAGGGCAAACCCCACCAACAGGAAACTGATGATCAGCGTTCCGAACAACAGGGTATAGAAAAGCTTGTTGCTGATGTGGAGCGCGTGCGCCAACTGTTCCATGCCTTTTATTCCTCCGGTGAGGCAACTGATTCAAGATACTCTGCCCCGCCCATGTGGGGCAACCGCATTTCGAGAGTGCCGCAACCGGTTCCTTTCGCATCTAATAGATTAGTCAGACGTATGGCGCTGCGGACAGAGACGTTACCAGTTTTTAGGCCTTCACGTGGCCGAATTTAAAAGCCAGGTTGAGGACTATCTACCTGCCACACTGACGTGATAGAGTGACAAATCTTAGCCGCCCTCCGCGCCGGCTGGAAATATATGATCGAGGTTCTCAGGCTATGCCCTCCAAGCAAAAAGCTCCCATTGATTACAATACACTTCCGATTCTTCCTGTGCGCGATACGGTTCTTTTTCCCAATGCCATTCTGCCGCTAACAGTAGGTCGCGACAGCTCCTTGAAGTTGATCAATGACCTGAAAGAAGATGAAAAGTTTGTCGGGGTCATTTCCCAGCGCGATCCCCGGGTGGATAACCCCCAACCCGTCGATCTCTTCCAAATTGGAACGGTGGCTTTTGTCCACAAGATCATCAAGCTGCCCAGCCAAAGTCTTTTTATATTTGTTGAAGGACTACAGCGGATCGCCATCGAGGAAGTCACCCAGACGGAACCCTTCCTGCGGGCGCGCGTGAAACCCTTGGTGGATATCATGCCGGGCGGCAAGGAGTCGGATTTTGACGCGCTGGTGCGCAGCGTGACGAGCATGTTCCAACAAGTCGTACAGCTCTCACCCACGCTGTCGGATGATTTGCAAACCGTCGTCATGAACATTGACGACCCCAGCCGCCTTTCGGATTTTATTGCGGCTAATCTCCCCTCGCTATCCAGCACGGAAAAACAGGAATTGCTGGAAAGCCTCGAACTGAAGATCCGGTTGGAGCGCCTGAATCGGCAACTGGGGCGGGAAGTGGAAGTGCTGCAGCTTCGTTCCAAAATCCAATCGGACGTCCAGGACCAGGTCACTCAGAGCCAGCGCGAGTATTACTTGCGCGAGCAGATGAAAGCTATTCAGAAGGAACTGGGAGAGGCCGACGAACAGCAGGAAATCGAAGAGCTCCGGAAGAAGATTGACGCGGCGGGCATGACGGAAGAGGCCAAGAAGGAAGCCACCCGTGAGCTGGGGCGATTGGCGAAGATGTCTCCGGCAGCGGCGGACTACCACGTGACGCGCACTTACCTGGAATGGCTGGTTGCGCTGCCCTGGAACAAAATCACCGATACGCGGGTGGACATTACCAAAGCCAAGCAGGTTCTGGATGACGATCATTGGGATCTGGAAAAAGTCAAAGAGCGCATCCTGGACTATCTCGCGGTCTTGCAGTTGAAGCCACAGCTCAAGGGGCCCATCCTGTGCTTTGTGGGACCTCCCGGCGTGGGGAAAACTTCCCTGGGAAAATCCATTGCCCGCTCGCTCGATCGCAAATTCGTGCGCATGTCGCTGGGCGGCATTCACGACGAAGCGGAAATTCGCGGCCACCGGCGCACTTACATTGGAGCGTTACCCGGGCAGGTTCTTCAGGGGATTCGGCGGGCCGAGACGCGCGACCCGGTCTTCATGCTTGATGAAGTGGATAAAATCGGACGCGATTTTCGCGGCGATCCTTCCTCCGCTTTGCTGGAAGTTCTCGACCCGGAGCAAAACTCGCACTTCCGTGACAACTACCTGGATGTCCAATTCGACCTCTCCCGGGTGCTCTTCATCTGCACGGCGAATGTACTGGACACCATCCCGCCACCGCTCCTCGACCGCATGGAGCTCTTGGAGCTTCAGGGTTACAGCGAAGAGGAAAAAATCGAGATCGCCATACGGCACCTGATTCCGAAGCAGACGGAAGAGCACGGGATCAAGACTCCCGAGCAGATTGAATTCTCCAAGGAGGCTCTGGCAAGCATGATCCGGCACTACACGCGGGAGGCCGGAGTGCGCAACCTGGAGAGAGAAATCGCTACAGCCTGCCGCAAGCAGGCGCGCCGTATTGCCGAGGGCAAACCGGAAAAGCTCCTGCTGACGGCCGATAACCTGCGGGATTTTCTGGGAATCCAACGCTACCGCCTGGAGACCGAAATCGTGGAGCGCACGCGGCAGCCCGGCGTGATGGTGGGTCTTGCCTGGACTCCCACGGGCGGCGATGTTCTTTACGTGGAGGCCAACGCCATGAAGGGCGGCAAGGGCTTCACCATGACCGGGCACGTCGGCCAGGTCATGCAAGAGTCTATGCAGGCCGCTCTCGCCTGGGTCCGCTCGCACGCGGCGGATTACAACATCGATCCGGAGTTCTTTCAGACGAAAGATATTCACATTCACGTACCGTCAGGCGCTATTCCGAAAGATGGCCCCTAGGCGGGAGTTACCATGGTCTCCGCCCTCGTCTCCGCCCTCACGCGGAGGCCTTCGCGGCAGCGGCTCGCCATGACTGGTGAAATTACCCTGAGCGGACAAGTGCTTCCTGTGGGTGGGATCAAGGAAAAGGTTTTGGCGGCCAAACGTGCAGGTGTGCTGGAAGTGATTCTACCCGCTGACAACGAACCGAATGTCCACGAGGATTTGAATCCCGAAATGCTGGAGGGTTTGAAACTTCATTTTGTAAAAACGATCAAGGAAGTCGTTGAAGAGGGGCTCGAAAAGGATCCCGTGCCCGTGGAGACGGGAGGGCCGGTCCGAGATGTGGCGCTGACCCCCGCGGCCGCGGGAACACCGAATTAACGGCCAGTGCGAGAGCCTGAGTTGTGAAAAAGCCACGGACGGCACTTTTTCTGTCCGTGGCTTTTTCATTGGGCGCTGAAATGTCCACGGCCTTAAAAGCAGGAACCGTGGTTACGATGTTGGTCGTCAGAATATTCGCTTGCCATCAACCCCGCCCCAGCTCTACCGGCTGCGGTGCGGCGCACATATTGTCAATGTCGTAATCCGGCCAAGTGGATTGTTATCGTTTTAGGCGCAGACTCACTCGCTGGGGTGAGGCTTTCCCGAAGCGAGCTGCGAAACCATTGGCGTGCTTGCGCCCAAGCCATGAGGACCGGGATTTCAAAAATATGTATTTGACAGAATATGTAGTGCATGCCATATTATGCGAGTGAGCTGGGTGGTTGAAATTGGCGACGAGTTTGCGCCGGAATTCGACGCGTTGCACGAGGATGTGCAGACAGAGATTCTCGCCTTGTCGCTCCTCCTCCAGCGCTTCGGGCCACAGTTGGGCCGCCCGCGCGTTGACACGCTGAAAGGTTCGCGCCACTCGCATCTGAAGGAGTTGCGGTTCAGCGGCGCCGGAGGCGAATGGAGACTCGCCTTCGCATTTGATCCCAGGCGACACGCCATCTTGCTGGTGGCGGGGGATAAGTCCGGTGGCAGTGAAAAACGATTCTACCGCGAACTCATTCGAAAGGCCGATGATCGCCTCGACGCGCATTTGGGGCGGCTGAGAAAGGAGGGGAGGTAACCATGGCGGTGAACGTTGATGACAAAATCCGCGGCTTGCGCGCTCCGCAGCGCCGGAAAGTTGAGGCGCGCGCGGCCGAGTTAATGGCGGAAGAGATGACCTTGCGGGAGCTTCGCAAAGCCCGCAAGCTCACGCAGGTCCGCCTCGCCAAGACCCTGAAAATCAATCAGGATAGCGTCTCGCGGCTGGAGAAGCGCAGCGATCTTTTGCTCTCAACTCTGCGCAAAGCCGTCGAAGCCATGGGCGGCACACTGTCGCTGGTGGCGGAGTTCCCCGACCGCCGGCCGGTGATGCTGTCAACCCTGGGAGAAGACCCCTCGCCTCTCAAGATCGCCAACCGAAAGCCTGCACGCACCTGATGGGCCGGAGGCGGCTAGAGAGTTGTCCGTCAGTCGACGGAGTAGTGCAGAATGCGCACAACTCGCGCTACCCCGCTTCTGTCGATCGGGTTATCGGAGGGCGAACGCGTATGCCAAATTCAAGGGCAGAGTCCAAGACAGCTGGACGGGAGAGCGGGACAAGCGCCTGCCTATGCTTTTCCACGAGTAGAATCGCCGGTTCGCATACTGGTATCCGGCCAAAAGTTCCTCTGGGGTCATCTGTCGGGGCCGGAAGACCACGTCAGCCCGGCCGTTGTATTTGCTCCAGTCGCGCGTCAGAATCCGGCCCTCTGCTTCCAGACGTTGGTACAGCCGAGTCCCTGGAAAGGGAGTCAGGATGTTGAACGTCGCATTCTGTACTCCTGCTGCCTCGAGGAAGTCCAACGTCTCGCCGAAGATCGCCCGTTTATCACTGTCGAAACCGAAGACGATTCCCGCCTGCACCGCGATGCCATGGGAATGGATCCGCTCAATCGCGCGAACGTAGTCGGTCACGCGATTGAACCCCTTCCGCACTTCATTCACGCTGGCTTGCGAGATTGACTCCAGCCCAACGAATAGTTGCTTGCAGCCGCTTCTCGCGGCCAACTCAAGGAATTCGTCGTCCTGAGCAGCATGAATACTCGCTTGGCTGCTCCACCACTTGCGATGGGGAGCGAGAGCCCTGAACAAGGTCTTGGCGTATTCAATGTCGCTCGCGATGTTGTCATCCCACAGGATAATGACCTTGCCGGGGAAAGAGCCGAACTCTTCTGCGACAGCATCCACGCGCCGCTTGCGCACGCGGCTCTGATACATGACTGCCACCGTGCAGAAATCGCAACTGTGGGGGCAGCCGCGCGTCGCAAACAGGACTCCACCCGTATGGTCGCGCCGGTGAAACAGGTCTTTCCGCGACATCGGGGCATGTTCCAGAGTCGGGGGTTCAATGGAACAGTACCGCCGGCTATGCCGGCCCGCGTCAAATTCGCGCATGAATTGCGGCCAGTTGGATTCAGCCTCCCCGACGAAGATCACGTCCGCGTGCGCCTGCGCCTCATCCGGCATCAGGGTTACATGCGGTCCACCCAGTGCCACCGGAATTCCCCGCTGCCGGAACCGGGCTGCCAAGGCATACGCGTGAGGCGCACTCGGGGTATGGAAGGTAATCGCCACCAGGTCCGCTTGCA
>JARLGN010000334.1 GCA_031292775.1 Acidobacteriota bacterium
GTCCCACCTCTCCATTCTGGTGCGGTGGGCGTTAACGGATGACCAAAAAACTATAATTGTTGCAACTCAATTGCAACAAGTCGGTATTATTGTCGCTGTTTGGCGCCCCGGTCAACATTTTGTAGGCCGTTGGTACCTTTAAGCAGTCAAATGGTCTGTATGTTTGGCCAAACGGTTAGAATATGCAGGCGGTTGATGCTAGCTCCTGCCCGACCGGGGATAGATTGGAGGGTTATTCCTTGCGGGCCGAGGGAGATGTTGGCACTAAGCTGATATCCATTTCTCACCAAGGGGCCGGAAGGGCGGCACTCCAACGCCGCCCTTCCGGCTGATCCCCAAGATGTCCCATCATGGTGGAAAATACGCTTTAGGCTTTTGTCAAGCGCAACGCCTTAACCGCCGTTTCGATGCGTTCCCCATAATCAGCATCGGCCTTCCGGAAGTAGCCAATGCTGCGCTCGACTACGTCATTCCTGCTTACACAGGCAAGCTGACCCGCAATATTGTCAATGAGGCGATTCTTCGCTTCCGCGCTCATCACTCGATAGAGGTTCCCCGCCTGGACGAAGTCGTCATCCTCGAGGTGCCGCTCCCAGGGATGGCTGCCGGTGAGGCCGTGGACTTCCAGCGGTGCGTCCAGAGGCTCGTTGCTCTGCGCCGGCCCGCCATAGCTATTGGGCTCGTAGTTCTTGGAGCCTCCGCCGTTATCATCGAACCGCATATAACCATCGCGCCCATAGTTGTGGACTTCAGTGGCGTGCGGACGATTGACCGGCAGTTGTGTGTGATTGATGCCAAGCCGATAGCGGTGGGCGTCTCCGTAAGCAAATAACCGCCCCTGCAACATCTTATCGGGTGAAGGTCCGATGCCAGGAACAAAATTGGCTGGGTTGAATGCCGCTTGCTCGACTTCTGCAAAGTAGTTCGCGGGGTTTCGGTTAAGCGTCAGCTTGCCGACCTCCCTCAGTGGATAGTCCTTATACGGCCATACCTTGGTGAGGTCGAAGGGATTGAAGCGGTACTTGGCGGCATCGGCTGCCGGCATAATCTGCATCTTGAGCGTCCAGGATGGAAACTCGCGGCGATCAATGGCCTGCAATAAGTCAAGGTGATGGAAGTTGGGATTCTCGCCGGCAATATGCGCTGCTTCAGCGGAGGTCAGGCATTTGATACCCTGATTCGTCTTGAAGTGGTACTTCACCCAGAACACTTGGCCAATGGCGTTCACCCACTGGAAGGTGTGTGATCCGAACCCGTCCATGTTGCGATACGAGTAAGGTATGCCGCGGTCACCGAAAAGCCACGTGAACTGGTGTGTGGCTTCGGGCGAGTGCGAGAAGAAGTCCCACGCGTTGTCAGGCTCCTGCACGTTAGTGTGGGGGTCGCGCTTCTGCGAATGGATAAAGTCTGGAAATTTCAGGGGATCGCGAATAAAGAATATCGGCGTGTTGTTCCCGACCAGGTCGTAATTGCCATCCTCGGTGTAGAACTTCATCGCGAAACCCCGGGGATCGCGCACGGTGTCTGCCGAGCCCCGTTCCAGGGCCACGGTCGAGAAACGTATAAATACATCCGTCCGTTTGCCAACTTCGCTCAGGAACTTCGCTTTGGTCCAGCGGGTGACATTCTTCGTGACCTCGAAGTAGCCATAAGCGCCCGATCCACGGGCGTGGACCACGCGCTCAGGAATACGTTCGCGGTCGAATTGGGCGAGCTTCTCGATTAAATGATGATCCTGCAAAAGCACCGGCCCATTTGGCCCCGCAGTTTGGGAATTCTGGTTGTCGGTAACCGGAGCGCCAGCTTCGGTGGTAAGAGTTTTGATGTCCTTTTCCATGGTGATCTCCTCTTTACTTTTGGCACGATACACTGGAGGCTTCCGCCCCGGTGACGCCGGTCCGTCTTATGAAACGGCCCATGTATAGAATCGATCTCCGGGCCTACCGAAACATACCCCCTACCACCGCCTGAATGCAATTGTCCTGTCAGGTCCAGGCAACTATTCGAAGGGGGCTGGGCAACACCGCTGGAATCCGCCACCGAGCACTGCCCTTTGTGGTAAACTTCGCCTGTTGACGTGGGAATAAACCTCTTATGCCTCGAGGCTCTGAAACCAAGCAGAATATCCGCGAAATTTGTCGTATCGCGGCGCGTGTCTTCTATGCAAAGAGCTACGATGGCGCTTCCATGCAGGACATCGCGGAGGCCGTGGGCCTGACCAAGGCGGGTCTTTATCATCACGTGGGCAGCAAAGACCGCCTGCTGTACGAAATTCAGAACTACGGAATGGATATCCTGGACGAGACGGTGCTCGCCCCCATCAAGGACGTCGCCGATCCTCGCGAAAAGCTGCGGCAAACCATCGTGGGCCACATCAATCTGATCGTGCGCGCGCGCGACCAGGAAATCACCGTGATCCTGCATGAAAACCGCTCGCTCAGCGACCCGCTGCGCAAGAAGCTCAATGCCCGCAAGCGCGGCTATATCGATTATCTTGCCGACCTGATCCGGCGCGTCCAGGAACAGAGCGGCAAGCCTCCCCAGATTTCGCCGCGGCTGGCCGCTTTTACCCTGCTGGGAATGATCAATTGGCTCTATCAGTGGTACAGCCCGGAGGGACCGGTGAAGCAGGACGAGTTAGGCCAATACTACACGGACTTCTTCTTTCGCGGACTCCTGGGAACGATATGATCGGGAGATCGGGCCATCGGGTAATGGGGACATTTAAAAAGCAAGAAATCTCCTCGGCGCTGCCTTGGGCCGGTCCGGCAAGCCCTTTTCGAGAGGGAAATGTAACGCCCCACACGGAAAGAGCACACTCCCGCTCAGTCGGATAAATGACCCGATGGCCAGATGGTTCGATGACTCAATTTCCCTAACTTCTGACTTCGCTTGTGGTAGCATCCTCCCTTCATGTTCATTGGGGGAGATAACCGAATCCATGGCCACATCATTGGTCGCTTTTCAAGGTGAGAGAGGTTCGTTCAGCGAGGAGGCGGCGTATAAACTCCTGGGCAGAGGAATCCGCGTGCTGCCTTGCGAGACTTTTACCGCCCTATTTGAAAGCGTCGCGAGCGGGCGCGCCCGGTATTGCCTGGTGCCGATTGAGAACACGCTGGCGGGGTCCGTTTACGAGAACTTCGACCTGCTGCTTGCCAATAATCTGCACATCGTGCGCGAGGTGAGCCTGCGGATTGTGCACAATCTCATCGCGCTTCCGGGCACCGCGCGCAAGGATGTTCGCCAGGTTTACTCGCATCCGGTGGCGCTGGCACAGTGCGGACGCTTTTTTGCCAAAAATCCCAAGGTGAAACGAATCACTTATTACGATACGGCAGGGTCGGTCAAAATGCTGGCCGAACGCCAACCGCCCGGAGCCGCGGCCATCGCCAGCCGCATCGCCGCTGAGGTTTACCACGCCAACATTCTGGCAACGCATTTGGAGGATCACCGCGAAAATTACACGCGCTTCCTCCTGCTTACCAAGACGGCGCGCGTCAGTCCCAAGGCCAATAAAGTCTCCATCGTATTTTCCACACCCAATTCCCCGGGCGCCCTCTACAAGTGCCTCAGCGTCTTCGCTCTGCGCGATATCGATTTGACCAAAATGGAATCGCGCCCTCTGCGCGGCCGCCCCTGGGAATACTTCTTCTATCTCGACTTTGTCGGAAATGTGAAAGACGACAAATGCAAAAAGGCCCTGGCACATTTGAGCGAAGTGACGAATTTCCTGCGAGTGCTCGGGTGCTACGAGAGCGCGAAGAGATAGAGCGATTAGCGGTCAGCTCTCAGCTTTCAGCCTTCAGTTACAGCGTCAAGCGGTGAGAGAAGTTTTCAGTCATCAGTCGTCAGTTTTCAGCCTCCTCTCGCCCGCAAGGACGTCGCCCACTCCGCGATCAGCTCATAGCTTTCAGCCATCAGCCACAGCCCGCGATTGTGGCGCGAACAAACTTCCCCCCTGATTCAACTGATCTTTACCCACATCTTCGGCTGGACACCGGGGGGGGAATTGACTTCTCCCCGAAGGGGAGAGACATGAATAGCCGTGGGTGAAACCCACGGTCGGCGCAATTTGAATCTCTCGGCCCTGACGGGGTCGGACGATGGGTTCGACCCCTTCAGGGTCGGATAAAATCCGGGGCTCACGGTCCGTTATGTCGCTCTGTATAACGCTCCTGGGGATCGACCAGTTGCAACACACAACCGAAGATAATCAAACTCGCGCCGAGACGCTGAGGCACTGAGAGGACAACGAACACAAGGCGGTTATGGTCACGCATCTTTGCGCCTTCGCGCCTTTGCGTGAGATATTCTTGCTCTTGCATGAAATCTACATAAACCATCCCAGCGCTCACCCCCGCCCAACGGGTGCTACGCCTTGAGGTCGCGCAATAACCGTTCGAACGACTTCTGATATTCGTCGTGATCTTTCCATGCACGGAAATCGCCGACGGGGTGCAGTGGGGCACTCCTAAACTTGCCACGAGCGGCGGAAGACCGTTGCAACCATTTCGATTGCCGGATACCATGAGCATGAAAAAGCGTAAGAGGGAGCGAGGTCCTAGTGGGGCAGAACCCATCACCGGTGCGATCATCGCGTGCAATGCAGTTGCCATTAATGGTGCCGCCGCGCGCCTCTCAGCTATCCGGGCTGGAGTCCAATGGCGTGGTATACACCAAACGGTGGGTGGTGGAGCTTCTGCTTGACCTTGCTGGATACAGGTCAGAAGCAAATCTTGTGGACACTGTTGCCGTGGAGCCGGCGGCGGGAGACGGGGCCTTTCTCGGCCCGATGATTGAACGCTTGGTGGATTCGTGCCAAAGGCTCGAGCGGCCGCTTTCGGACTGCCAGAGTGCATTGATTGCTTACGAGCTTGACGACGTAAGCGCTGAACGCACGCGAGGCTTGGCAGCAAGTATCCTGATGAAGCACGGTCTAAATTGTCAGCCAGCAAAGAGTCTTGCGGGTGCATGGGTCAGGACGGGTAATTATCTTCTCGATGCAACGGAAGTGGAAGCGGACTTCGTCATAGGTAATCCGCCATATGTCCGTCTAGAGAATATTCCCGAAGAAATAGCGACGATCTACCGAGACGCCTACCCGACAATGCGGGGCCGGGCCGATCTATACATCGCCTTCTTTGAAGCCGCACTGCGCCAACTGAAGGTGGGAGGAGCATGCGCGTTCATTTGCTCGGACCGCTGGATGCGAAACCAGTACGGAGCCGAATTGCGGGAGTTGGTAACTTCTGCTTACGCGGTGGATGTCGTTATCGAGATGCACAATGCGGACGCGTTTCGTGATGAAGTAGACGCCTACCCTGCTATCACCGTTATCCGCCACCAAAGGCAAAGGTCGGCTATTGTTGCCAGCGCCGGCCCGGAAGTGGAAAAGGTTCCAGCGCGGACACTTTTGGGAGTGCTGGAGGCGGCTAAGCACGGAAAGTCAGGGGTCGTTACTGAGGGCCTGCGAGTTGCCCGCGCTGAAACGTGGTTTCAAGGCTCTGCACCGTGGCCTTGTCATTCGCCGGAGCAGCTTGCTCTTCTGCGCCAACTGGAAGAACGCTTCCCGGCACTGGAAACCAATGCCAAGGTGGGCATTGGTGTTGCGACTGGCAACGACGACGTATTCATCACTAAAGACGTGCACCTAGTCGAACCGTCCCGGCTATTGAAGATAGCGCTTGCCAGGGATATCGTCGGCGGAAGAGTGGAGTGGTCGGGACATTATCTGGTCGATCCCTGGAACACCTACGGGCTGGTCATTTTGGACAAATATCCCCGGCTGCGCGCGTATTTCGACAAGCATGCGGTCGCCCTTAAGATGCGCCACACTGCCGAAAGGAATCTCCGCGGGTGGTACAAGACCATAGACCGCGTGACGCACACCCTGACAGCAAAACCGAAGCTCTACATCGCCGACATCAAGAACGTGCTCGATCCGGTGCTCGATAATGGTGAAACATACCCGCACCACAATCTGTATTTTATTCAGTCGGATAAATGGGACCTCGAGGTGCTCGGCGGGCTACTGATGTCAGCCGTAGGCCAGTTCTTTGTTGAGTCTTACGGAGTGCGCATCCGTGGCGGCTATCTGCGCTTCCAGGCGCAGTATCTGCGGCGGATTCGCGTTCCGGCTCCTGAGTCAATAGCGAAGGTCCATGCTAAGGAATTGGCAAACGCGTTTCGATCGCGCGACCGGGAGCACGCGACACAAATCGCTCTTGAGATATACGGTATCGATGAACGGAAGATGGAGATCGCGCTTGGACACTGAGAAAAGATTGCAGCGAGCTGTCCAGAGTTATTGGGACGCAAGAGCCGAGAACAAAGAAAAACAAGTGAATTCCGGCAGGATCGACGCGGGCACACGTGGAGAGGTGACCGGCGGCGCCCAGATGGGGGCACTCGAGGCATTAGTCGCGGATATCCTGTGTGACGCAGGACTAAAGCGACTCGATATCCGTACCCGCACCGCACTGGAGCTGCCTGGGTATTTCCGAGCCACGAAGAAATGGGACCTGATCGTCGTATCCGAAGGCCAGTTACTACTGGCGATGGAGTTCAAATCCCAGGCGGGCAAGTCCATTGGTAACAATCTGAACAATCGGTCGGAAGAGGCGGTAGGGAGCGCCAAAGACATCTGGATTGCCTATCGCGAAGGCCGTTTTGGAAAGGCCCCTGCCCCATTCCTCGGCTATCTCTTCCTGCTCGAAGATCGCAGCAATGTGAAGACACCGGTTGCGAACAAGGAGCCATACTTTCCCGTCGATCCAATGTTTCGCGGAGAGGCGAAGAATACCCGCAAGGGCACGGAAAAGCATCAGGGTGTATCGTACAGCAAACGGTACGAATTGCTCTGCCGCCGTTTGGTGCTAGAGCGGTTGTACAATTCGGCATGTTTCGTAATGGCCACAAACGCAAAGCACACGAAAATTACTCAGCCCGCCGAAGATCTAACGTTTCAACGGTTCGTTGCCGCCCTGCAAGGTCATGCGCTTACTTTCCTGGGAGGCCAGACGAAATAGCGAGTAGCCAGGGTCTGCCTTTGCCAATGATGCGCTCTTGCAGGGCTGCGAACGTGCGCAAATCGACTCCACCGCAATGGGACAAGGAATCTCATTCTATTCGTTCCCAACGACAATCAGGCGCGAAGGCGTAGGGGGGCGTCGCGAAGCGCCGCTACACGGGAATCCTCAATCCTGCCGCGCGTTTATCCGGCATTTGGACCGTCAGCCGAGGGGATGGGGCCGCTGGCGGGCCGATACGTCATGCTCCCTCACGCCGCCCCACTGCACCTCGCCCGGCGCGACTTGCAACACGATGGGGTTTTCCGTATGCTGAAGGCTTAGGAAGTAAAATGGAGAATCCGCCATGCAATTAAACGTCCCACCGGACCTTGAGACGCTCATCAACAAACGCCTTTCCAGTGGCGGCTATACGAACATTGAAGATGTCCTTCGCCGCGCTCTGGAAGCGCAGGACGCCGAGGAAAGCTGGACCGACGAGGAACGCCGGGCTTTGTCTGCTCATATCGAGAAGGGCTATCTCCAGGCTGAGCGCGGTGAGCTTATTGACGGCGTTCAGGCCCGCCGCGAAATTCAGGCGATGAAAGACGACTGGCGTTTGTCCAAACGATGAGCGTTTATGCTCTCACGCCTCTTGCCAAAGCGGATATTTTTGACATCTGGTGTTACATTGCCGATGACAGCGAAGGTGCCGCCGACCGCGTAGAACAAGCGATTTACGACGCCTGCGCCCTTGTTGCCCAAGCCCCTTTGCGCGGCCATATCCGCCCCGATCTCACACCCCGTTCGCTGCGCTTCTGGACGCTGACCCGTTATCCCAACTACACCGTTGTGTACCGGGCAGAGACCGCCCCACTTCAAGTTGTGGCCGTTCTCCACGGGAAAAGAAATCTACGCCGCATCCTGAAACAGCGCCCGTAACGTCTCATTTTCCACCCGGCATTTCATCCTCTTTGCAGGGTGGTTTTTCGCGCCGGCGGCGCATGATCTTGTCAAAGGTCTGGTAGTCCGCCCGCGCTTTCGCGTCCTCAAAATACAGGGTAGTGCGAAGGGCGGAAACCTTTTCCGCCACCGCGAGGCCACAAACTGGTTGATGCTCGTGCCGTCCTCCCGGTTCAATGGCTCTACGTTTTCCCTGTTCGTTCCCGTCCACAATCAGGCGCGAAGGCGAAAGGGCGCTTCGCGATGCGCACCTACGCTCGAATTCTCAATCCTGCCGCGCGCTTGACCGCCATTTGCAGCGTCAACCGGGGGACAAGCTCGCGATGGCACGATGGCGGGATAAACCCGCCGCTACGTGTGCCATCGCGCGGCGGAAGCCCACGATCCCGGCAAGAAC
>JARLGN010000335.1 GCA_031292775.1 Acidobacteriota bacterium
CTTACGGCGGGGCCGAAACATCGCCCTTACGAGTCCATGGTGAGAAATCCGGACCGGCGGTTGCCTCGAAAGTGTCGCGGAGCAGCGGTCAAAGGCTCGCGGGATGGAGTTCAACCCTGCCCTGCACCGGCAGGCAAACCGGCGGGTGCTTGACTTCACAACCCCTGCTGGCTACAGTGGCCCTTCAGCGGTCTTTATCGATTCTAAGCGAATGACTTACTAAGCCCCATGATCAGTATCATGATTACAGGTGCTTTAAAGCGCTGGGTACAGGCGGTCCAGGAGTACACCTTCCTGCTGGTTGACTCCGTGCGGCTCTCCCTGACGCCGCCCCGCTACCTTCTCGATACGCTCATCCAGATGGACGTCATTGGCTTCGGCTCCCTGCCCATTGTCCTGCTGATTGGTTTCTTTACCGGCGGCGTCCTGGCCTTGCAATCCTACCGCACGTTGAGCACGTTCGGCGAGGTGGGGGTGATGGGCAAGGTGGTGGCTTTGAGCCTGGTGCTTGAGCTCGGTCCGGTGCTTACGGCGCTCATGGTGGCGGGCCGCAACAGTTCGGGGATCGCTTCCGAAATCGGCTCCATGGTGGTCAGCGAGCAAGTTGACGCCATGCGCGCTCTGGGCACCGACCCCCTGCGCAAACTCGTAATCCCCCGGATTTTTGCCACCACGTTGACGCTGCCCTTGCTGACCCTCATGGCGGATTTCTGCGGCCTGTTAGGAGGTTACTTCGTCAGCTATTTTACCGTTCGCCTGACCACGGTGGAGTACTGGACCGCCGCCTACCAGGCCTTGACCTATCACGATGTCACCCAGGGGCTCATCAAACCCGTCTTCTTTGGCATCCTGGTTTCCTCGGTGGGCTGCTACCAGGGGCTGCACACCACGGGCGGAACAGAGGGCGTAGGGCGGGCCACGACTCAGGCCATGGTCACTGCCTCCGTGCTTATCGTCGTGGTCGATTTCTTCATCACCAAGTTTCTGATTGGGATTGGCTTCTTTTGAGCCGGGACTCGGGGTTCGGGATTAGGGATTCGGGACTCGGGGTTCGGGATCGTGGATTCGAAATATGGAACCAGTGACAAACGGATACGATAGAGAGGCATTGGGGGGAGAGCCAAGGCAAAGAGCCATTGAAATGAAATTCCCGAGACCGCTATGCCGAGCCCTGTGGCCCGTGGCCCGAACCCCGATTCCCGAACCCCGAATCCCGAGTCCCCTATGAGTTCAGTTCCGGCCATTGAGCTTCGCGGCGTTTCCCTCTCCTTTGAGAGCAAGCAGGTGCTTGCGGATATCTCCTTTGCGCTGGGAGCCGGCGAGACGCTGATCCTGCTGGGCGTGACCGGTTCGGGAAAATCCGTCCTGCTTAAGCTGATGCTGGGCCTCCTCAAGCCCGACGGCGGCCAGGTGCTGATCGAAGGCCAGGACCTGGTTCCCCTTTCCGAGGACAGTCTTCAACCTATTCGCCAGCGCATGGGCATTGTTTTTCAGGAAGGCGCGCTGTTCGATTCCCTGTCAGTTTATGACAATGTCGCCTATCGCCTGCGCGAAGAGCATGTGGGCGACGAAGCCGTCATCGAACAGCGGGTGCGCGAGGTTCTGCGCTTCGTGGAGATGGAGCCGGCCATTGAGAAAATGCCTTCGGAGCTTTCGGGGGGAATGCGGCGCCGGGTGGCGATTGCCCGCACCATTATCAGCAGACCGTCCATCATGCTTTACGACTCCCCTACCGGCGGGCTCGATCCGGTGACCAGCAACACCATTAATGTGCTGATTGCCAAACTGCGCGACGTGCAACACGTCACCTCCGTGGTAGTCACGCACCGCTTGCAGGATGCGTTTCTGCTGGCCAACGATGTGTTCTCCGAGGAAAAGCAGACCGTGGTTCCCGCGGGGCAGGATAGTCCGACCAACTCCCGCGCGGCAACGCGGTTCCTGGTGATCCGCGATGGCAGCGTTTATTTTCGGGGGAGCGAACATGAACTCACCAGCTCACAGGATCCCTACCTGCACAAGTACCTGGCGTAAACTCGGGACTAGGGACTAGGGGTTAGGGATTCGGGGCGCGGGCGCACCATAGAATGAATGGAGCATGAGGGTGCAACTGCGAATGCTGGAGTCTGATCGAGATCGCGGCGCAGTCACGCCGGAATTCCGTGTCCCTGACCCCGAACCCCTAATCCCGAATCCCTCATTCTGCCGCGAATGAACTACAATGGGTTCTTGGATTTCACGGAGGATACCAACTATGCCTCAACACGAGCGCGTGCATTGGGCCCAGCTTCGAGTTGGGATTATGGTGATTGTCAGCCTGGCCCTATTTGCTGTGGCAGTATTCTTCATCAGCGGCCAAGTGGGATTCTTCACCAGCCATTACACCCTGAAAGCATACCTTCCCACCGCGGGCGATATTCGCGAGGGCGCGCAGGTGCGGCTGGCCGGAATTTCTGTGGGCAGCGTTACCAGCGTACAGATCTCTCCCTACCCGGACAAGGATCGCGCCGTTGAAGTCGACCTGAAGATAGCGCGCAAGTATCAAAAGGAGATTCGTGCTGATTCCGTGGCCTCAGTGGAAACAGTGGGGCTGCTGGGCGATAGTTATGTGAATATTACCCGCGGCACGCCCAGCCAGGAGGTGATTGCGGACAACGGCGCGGTGACGACTGCTGAGAAGGCTGACGTTGCGGCCGTAATGCAAAACACCAACAATGTGATCATGAACCTCAACACCCTGTCCGCCAAGCTCGATGACATCACAACACAAATCCAGGCCGGCAGGGGATCGATGGGAAAACTGCTTTACGATGAGACGCTCTACAACAAGATGAACTCCACGATCTCCACGGCGCAGTCCTTGGTGGAACGCGCCCAGCGCGGCGAAGGAACGATGGGCAAGCTCATGTCCGATGAGACACTTTACAACCGCACGGTGGCCACGATCGATCGCCTGAACAAGGTCATCGATCAGGTCCAAAATGGTAATGGGAGTTTGGCTAAGTTCATCTCTGATCCCTCGGCTTACAACAATCTCAATCGGCTGATGGCGAATGGCAACACCTTGATTGATGGCATCAATCAGGGCCACGGCACGCTTGGGAAACTGGCCAAAGACGACCAAATGTACAACCGCATGGACAGCACACTGGGACACCTGGATGCCATCACCACTCGCATCGACCAGGGACAGGGGACGCTGGGAAAACTCTCAACGGATGCCACGCTCTATAACAATTTGAGCGCGAGTTCCCAATCCCTAAAGGAGTTTCTGGAGGATTTCCGCAAGAATCCCAAGAAATACTTGAGCATCAAGCTGCATATCTTTTAGGAGGAGTCAGGAGACAGGAGGAAACCAGTAGCTTGCTAACCTGTCATTCGCATTCCACGCGTCCGTAGTTCGCAGGATCGAGGGGGAGGGATCAGGGCCAGGCAAGCTTTATTCTGACTTCTGACTCCTGGCTCCTGACTCTTGAACCTTGGGCGCGTGACGCGAGAACATTTCCTCGATCAGGTCACGGTATTTCTCTTCCACGACGCGCCGCTTCACTTTCAGGGTGGCGGAAACCTCACCGTTGCCCATGCTAAGTTCGTAAGGCAGCAAAACGATTTGGCGGATTCTTTCGTGGGGCGGCAACCAGCGGGTGGTTTCGTCCACAAGTTGCTGCATGAAGGCGTGAATCTCCGGATGGGCCACCAGGTCTTCGCGATACTTGAAGGTCACGCCATGCGCCGCCGCGTGAGCTTCCAGCCGCTGGTAAACCGGTACCACCAATGCGCCCACGAATTTGCGTGCGGCGCCCAGCACCATGATTTGGTGAATATAGGGATGGCTCTGGAAGAGGTTTTCCAGCTTTTCCGGGCAAACGTATTTCCCCCCCGAGGTCTTGAAGAGGTTCTTTTTGCGGCCGGTAATGCGCAGGTTCCCTTCTGCGTCCATTACTCCCAGGTCACCCGTGTGGAACCAGCCATCCGTGTAGGCAACCCGGTTCTCTTCCTCCATGTGGTAATAACCCGGCGACACGTTCGGGCCTTTCACCAGAATTTCACGCCCCGCCCCGCCTTCCGGATCGGCATCCTCTTCCCCGAATTTAACTTCGACGTTCGGGATTGGCGGACCGACGGTCCCGAGGGTAACGCGGCCAGGATAATTGATGGCAATCACGGGGGAGGTTTCCGACAGGCCGTAACCCTCATACACCGGCAGACCCATGGCGTAGAAAAATTCAGCCAGTTCCCGTGACAGTGGAGCGGCGCCGGACGCCAGGATGGTAATGCGGCCGCCCAGTTGCTCGCGCACCTTGGAGAAGATCAAGCGGTCGGCGATGGCATGTTTCAGTTTCAGCCCCAAGGGCATTCGCCTGCCCTTGAGGTGATACGGAATGGCCTTTTTCCCCACGCCCAGCGCCCAGTAGAAAATCTTCTGCCGTGCGGGCGGCGAGGTGCGGACGACTTCCATGACGCGATCATTGATCTTCTCAAGCACGCGGGGAACCACCCCCACCAGGGTGGGCCTGACTTCCTTCAGGTTGACTGGAAACGAGTCCAGGTTTTCCGCATACGCGATCGACACGCCCCTCCACATGCAGAGGAAGTCCAGCGTCCGGTCCAAAATATGCGACAGCGGCAACAGCGATATGCACGCATCGTTGCGGTCCAGCGGAAAGAGCTTGGCGCACTCCAGCACGTTGGAAACAATGTTGGCGTGCGTCAGCACGACCCCTTTGGCCTTGCCCATGGTGCCGGAGGTGTAGAGAATGGTGGCGATATCCTCCGGTTGCACGGTCTCTGCCTGGGCGGCGAATTTCTCCACGGCATTGGTCGCCAGGCCCATTTCCAGCTCAATGCTGCCCTCCCAACACTCCGCGCCCGTTCCTTGCAGATTGGAGCAATTCATGGCGAGGACAAATTTCAGGTCCGGCAAGTGAGGGCGTATGTTTAGGATCTTGGCGAGTTGCGGCTCCGTTGCCAACACGATTCCTTTCGCCCCGGAATCGCGCAGGATGTATTCAACGTCAGGTTCCAGCAGGGTGGTGTAAATCGGCACAGGGATGGCGCCCAAGCCCAGCAGCGCGTAGTCAGTCAGCGCCCACTCCACGCGATTTTCGGAGAGGATGGCGACGCGGTCGCCGCGCTCCACGTGGAAACGGCTGAACAGCGAGGCCAACCCGGCCACTTTGCGCAACGCTTCCTGCGAAGAAACGCCCTGGTACCGCCCTTCGCTCTTGAACAGGAAACAGTCCGGCTTGTTATGCCGGTCAACCGCCGTGAGGAACAATTCGTTGAGGGTTTTGATTTCGCTTAAGCCCATGAAGTTGTATATGCCAACCTTATCGCCATTAAAACCATTGGCCATCTTAGCAGAATCAGGCCGTCGGGACATCGGGTGATTTGTGATTTGCGATTGGTGATTTTCGAAGGAAGCGTAGCGCAGACCTGTTTTGTAGGTCCGCGGCTTTTCCGAACCCCCAGGGGACGAGCCGCGGACCTACGGAACAGGTCCGCGCTACAACTCTTCAACTTTTCAACTCTTGAACTCGCGCCGGCCACGTCCCTTTTACTTCCGTTCACGTTGGGCTAAGATTTGCGGGGAGAGAATCCACATGGCACAGCCGGACCTGACCAACAGCACTACACCTTCCGGCAATTCCTATCAGCCGGTACGCGCGCCGCGGGGTAACAGCCTTGTCTGCAAAGGGTGGCAGCAGGAAGCCGCGATGCGCATGTTGATGAATAACCTCGATCCCGACGTGGCGGAGCGCCCGCAGGAGTTAATCATCTATGGTGGTACGGGGAAGGCGGCGCGCAATTGGGCTTGCTATCACGCCATCATCGCAGCTCTGAAGGATCTTGAGAATGATGAAACACTGCTGGTCCAATCCGGAAAGCCCGTTGGAGTTTTCCGCACCCATGAAGCTGCTCCGCGGGTGCTGATTGCCAACGCCAACCTGGTGGGGCACTGGGCCACTTGGGAGAAATTCCGCGAGCTTGAGCGCCTGGGCCTGACGATGTACGGCCAAATGACGGCCGGAAGCTGGATTTACATCGGCACGCAGGGAATCCTGCAAGGCACCTATGAAACCTTTGCCGCCGCGGCCCTGAAGCATTTCGGCAGCGATCTGGCAGGCAAGCTGGTGGTAAGCGGCGGCATGGGCGGCATGGGTGGAGCGCAACCGCTGGCCGCCACGCTGAACGGCGCCGCCTTTCTCGGCATTGAAGTTGACCAGGAACGCATCAAGCGCCGCATCCGTTCGGGCTACTGCGACATTTGCGTAAACTCACTGGATGAAGCCATCCGCATCCTCAAAGTTGCGGTGCGCCAGAAGCATGCCGTGTCAGTGGGATTGGTGGGCAATTGCGCGGACGTCATCCCGGAACTCGCGCGCCGCGGTATTCTTCCCGATCTGCTTACGGACCAGACCAGCGCGCACGATCCTTTGAATGGTTACGTTCCTTCCGGGCTAAGCCTGGAAGAGGCCGCCGAACTCCGCCGCAAAAATCCCGAAGACTACCTGAAGCGATCGTATGATTCCATGGCGCGGCACGTTACGGGCATGTTGGAATTGCAGAAACTCGGCGCGGCCACATTCGACTACGGGAACAATATCCGCACCATGGCTTTCGAGCATGGGGGCGTGAAAGACGCTTACAACTTTCCCGGCTTTGTTCCCGCTTACATTCGGCCCTTGTTCTGCGAAGGCCGCGGACCGTTCCGCTGGGTGGCGCTTTCCGGAGAACCCTCTGACATTTATCGCACTGACGACCTGGTGCTGGAGCTATTCCCTGACAACGCCATCCTGAATCGTTGGATTCGCCTGGCACGAAAGCACGTGAAGTTTCAGGGACTGCCGGCGCGCATCTGCTGGCTGGGTTACGGCGAGCGAGCGCTGTTCGGCGAACGCATCAACGATCTGGTGGCAAAAGGTGAATTAAAGGCGCCCATCGTGATCGGGCGCGACCACCTGGACTGCGGTTCTGTGGCCTCACCCTTCCGCGAAACCGAGAGCATGAAAGACGGCAGCGATGCCATTGCCGATTGGCCCATCCTCAACGCCCTGCTGAACACCGCCTCCGGCGCCAGTTGGGTTTCGTTTCACCACGGCGGCGGCGTGGGAATTGGATACTCGCTGCACGCGGGGCAAGTCACCGTGGCCGATGGCACACCGGAAATGGCAAAGCGGCTGAATCGGGTGCTGACCAACGATCCTGGAATCGGTGTGGCGCGCCACGTGGACGCAGGCTATGACGAGGCAATCGGGTTTGCCGCGAAGGCGGGAGTGCGGATACCTGAAGTAAAGTGACGAGCAACTAAGAGCAGTGACCAGTGACGAGTGACGAGTGACAAGCCAGCAAGAACCGGGAATTGAAAATCGAAATTCGAAAATCGAAAGTCGCGGCAAGTTGCCGGTATCGAGTTTCGCTTGCTTGTCACTTGTCACTCGTCACTTGTCACTGGTCTTGGTCACTCGTCACTGTTTTTCTAGCTTTTCTTCGACGTGACCGCGAAGAACGAGCCAAACTGTTGATCAACTTTTCTGCTTTTGCATTTGGGGCAAGCGATTCGCTTCTTGTCGTGATCCGCCACGGTCAGGGTCAGAGTGAACGATTTCTTGCACTCTTTGCATGCGTATTCGTAACTGGGCATATGAAAAACCTCCGGAAGGCGTTGGGAGGGTATTATAGCGCACTGAGTTGGTAATTTACGGGTTAAGTCGCGCGCCACGCCGCGCAGAGTTGATATGTTGTAGGGGCGCTTGCGAAGCGCCCTCCACGCAATCGCACGCGATTGTTGATTAGGGCGGCTCGCGAACCGCCCCTACGAAACTCCTACCATGCCACACACTTCTCCACCCTCGTTCTTCTTCCGCAACGCCGCGCAACTGTTAACCCTGTCAGGCCCGCCCGTGCCGCGCCGTGGTGCGGCTCTCGGCGAATTGGGCATGATCCCCCGGGGTGGCGTGCTGACGGAGGGAGTGACGATCCTCGCCGTCGGCTCCACGCGCTCGCTGGAACGCCAGGCGTTGCGCCTGCGTGCTGAGGCCATCGACTGCCGGGGACGCGTGGTCATGCCCGGCTTCATCGATTCGCACACGCATTTGATCTTTGCCGGCAGTCGCGTGGACGATTACGAACTGCGCTTGCGCGGCAAAACGTATGAGGAGATCGCCCAGGCCGGCGGTGGGATCCAGTCTTCTGCGCGCACAATCCGGAAGTCCGGCATTCCCTCTCTGGTGGAACATGCGCGAAAATTCCTCGATCAGTTCGCCGCCCACGGCACCACCACGGTCGAAGTGAAAAGTGGATACGGACTGGATATTGCGCAGGAGCTAAAAGTCCTACGCGCCATTCGAAGCCTGCAGACGGGCGCGGCTCTGGAATTGGTGCCCACGCTGCTTGCCCTCCACGCGCTCCCGTCGAGCTTTCGCGGACGTTCGGAAAAGTACGTGGAAGAGGTTATAACCAGGCTCGTTCCCGGTGTGGCGCACGAAAAACTGGCGGAGTTCATCGACTGCTTCTGTGACCGGGGCGCATTCAGCGTGGAAGACTGCCGCCACGTGTTCGACGCAGGCCGCAAGTTCGGCTTGACGCCAAGGATTCATGCCGAGCAGCTTGCGCGGACCGGCGCCACACGTCTCGGCATTGAAGTTGACGCCGCGTCCGCCGACCACCTCGACAAGCTTTCGGCCGGGGACATTCGCGCCCTGGCACGCTCCAACACGGTCGCCACACTCTTGCCGGGAGCGAATTTCCATCTGGGATTGAGGCAATATCCCCCTGCGCGCAAACTCATTGATGCCGGAGCCGCGGTAGCGCTGGCCACGGACTTTAACCCCGGCACAAGTCCGACCCTGAACATGCAATTCATCATGTCGCTCGCCTGCACGCAGATGCGGATGACGCCGGCGGAAGCCATCGCCGCCTCCACCGTCAATGGCGCCTGCGCGCTGCGACGCGCCGACCGTGTCGGTTCACTGGAAGCGGGCAAGCAGGCAGACTTGATTGTGCTCGACGTTGGCGACTATCGCGAGATTCCTTATTACTTCGCGGTGAATCATTGCGTAATGACGGTGAAGCGCGGGAAGATTGTTTACGCGAGGAAGTAGCCAGTAGTCAGTAGTCAGTAGTCAGTTATCAGTCGTCAGTAACGTCAGCGACCAGTTGCCAGGAGTGACCCGCCGCAATAGCCTGCATTCGATCTCGCAGCATTTCAATCACAGCGACATATTGCCCCATCGCAAAAAGTTCCTGTTCGAGTTGTAATGGTTTGGAGCTATACTTTGCCGCTTATAAACAAAAGTGAAAATCCCGATATCATTACTGATTGATGGGAAGGAGCCCCATGAAAATTGCGAAACTTGAAGGCCTGATCCTATTCTTCCTGCTTTCTCCGGCCTTGGCATTGGCCGCGAAAGATACCTCCGATTACCCGCTGCGGGTGGAGCTCCTGTCAAATACCGTGGAAAGGTATCGTCCTTACAAAAATAGTGGTTTCGGAAATTTCATGTACCGGGCGAATGGCCGTGGGAATGTTGGGGATGGCTCCACGATGCATGCCTTTGATTTTAGGTACGACAGCAACATTCGCGCGCGCTTAACGCTCCGGAATGAGACCTATCTTGCCAAATGGAAAAAGCCGCAGCACGAACTCGAAGTTCTGGTGCCTGAAATCGGCAAGGATGGAAGGTACCAGGCGTGTGATATGCAAACCACGGTTCACGAGGGCGTATTGGTCCGGACGAGCAATGGGTTAATCGAATTGTCCCAGGCAGACTACGAGGCTCGGAAAGAACGGCGGGAAGCCGCCAAGGCCGCTCCAGCTCAGGGGCAGCCCGCGGCCGTCTCAAACCTTTCGGTCACGTCAAATCCCGATAGCGCCGAGATTGAGGTCGACGGCTCGCTCATGGGAACCACCCCGTCGGTATTCCATCTTGATATCGGCACGCACACGATCACCTTGCACAAGACCGGGTATAAGCCGTGGGAAAGAAAGATGACGCTCGTCGCCGGCGAAATCAAGCTGAATGCGGACCTTGAGCCAGAACAGCCGAAATGACGCGGTGGCGCTGGCCACGGGCTTTAATCCCGGCGCAAGACCCACCCTGAACATGCAATTCATCATGTCGCTCGCCTGTACGCAGATGCGGATGACGCCGGCGGAAGCCGTTGCCGCCTCGACCATCAACGCTGCCCACGCGCTGCGCCGCGCCGACCGCGTCGGTTCACTGGAAGCGGGCAAGCAGGCCGATTTGATTGTGCTCGACGTCGATGACTATCGCGAGATTCCTTATTACTTCGCGGTGAATCACTGCATGATGGCAGTGAAACGCGGGAAGATTGTTCACGCACGGAAGTAGTCCGGGATCGGTAGCGGGTAGCCATGTCTCAGTGGCTTGCTGACTGTGGGTTGGTGGCCATAGCAAAAGGCCCACGGTCGGAACTGCACTGACCGTGATGGCTACCCGGCACTCCTAGGGGTGGGTTCGGCTCGCGTAAGCCTCTTCATGATGCGCCAGCACGTCGCTTTTCGTAATGGACGAAATCACACGATCAAATTCCAATAGTACCCATCGGGCTGAGATGTTAACGCTCTCCTCCGGATCATTTACCAGTAAGTCACGGTTCTCAACGTCCCATCCCGTTGGACTTCTGTTCGAGGTCACTACGGCTTTCTTGCCCGGCTTCTCCATCTTCGCCGCAGGCATTCGAACAGTTGCGAGCGTTTTCTTGAGGCCGCCCAGTTCCTGAATCAGTCTCTCACTGAAACACTTTTTGGCCTGATGCATTGTTCGCACGACCTCATATGCTCCCAACAACCAGAACCACATCAACGATTCGGCCCGCTCAACCCGTCCACCATCAACAGACTGACCAGAGAATCCCTTGTCTAGGTTTTCGAGGATTTCGTCAGCAAACGAGCACAGCACATTTACCCGGCCAGCCAGATAGTGGGAGAAAGCAATCAGCGGATCGCGCTCCACGATCTGCGCCCATGTCGGGTTTACTAGAGTTTGCCGAAAGCGCTCTAGGTATCTCATGGCGCGCACCGCTGGACTACTACTCCTTCTCTTTGGGGCGGATGAAATAGCCGCCTCCAAGATGGATACTTCCATCCGGAAGCGGTTCGTGTCTTATCGGCATCGCACCCGCGGGGATCGCATCGACTTTTTGAAGGATCAAGTTGCCTTGCTGATATACCGTGCTGACGGGAACCGTAACAGGCTTACCTGCCGTGAATTGATCCTTCAGAATCTTGATTCTGACAAACTGGGATAGGCGGAACAGAGCGAGTGGTCCCCCGTAGTGACGCCAGTCAAACGGAATTCCGTTTAGGCCCTTCGTATTCAGTGCGATGATGTTCGGGATCTCGAAAAGCCGGTCGCGGCAGTCCTTGTCTATGCTCCATGTCGGTAACATTGGAGCGTGCGCGAATGCGTTTCGGATCATGCGCGCGATCTGATAAGCAGAGCGTACGTCGGGGTTATTTGAGTTTTTTGGATCATTCACTGTTGCGCGAATCGCGTCCTTCATGGCTACAGCCATGAGAAATGTCGCTGAACGCCGGAGGAAGTAAGCTGCATAGTCTGCCTGAACCGGTCGAAGCGCAATCTCTTCGTATGTCACTCTGTGCTTTCCGTGAATCCACTCCTTTGGAAGATCGAGCGGCTGAGTATTCAAAGTCGTGGCCAGACGAACCGCCGACGCGAGCCGAAACTGAAGCTCCGCTGTGAAAAGGTATGCAATGTGTTTCTCTCTTTCGGTCACGGCTAGTCTTCCTCTCGCAGCTCATCCCACATGCAAGAGTTTCCCTTTACTCTTTAAATACCGGGTGAAGTCGTTGTCCTCATCCAGATCGATCAAGTCGACGGGACGACCTAGTGCGCGACTGGCTTTAGCCATGGCGCAGAAAAAGACCTCCGGTGGCAAGCCCGAGACGGCCATGTCAACGTCGGAGTTGGGGCGCATCGTCCCCTTGCGCGCCGAACCGAAAACGTATACTTCCTTCGCGCCGAC
>JARLGN010000336.1 GCA_031292775.1 Acidobacteriota bacterium
CCGTTGGGGGCTGACGCGGCCCAAACATAACCCCCATTCGGCGCCAAAATCCGCTAAAATAGAAAGTTCGACATTAACGAACTCCAAGGGAATCTATTCATGGGTGATCAAGAACTAATCAAGCCGTCGCGGGATATTCCCGTCAACATCGAAGACGAGATGCGCAAGTCGTATCTTGATTACGCGATGAGCGTGATCATTGGCCGGGCGCTGCCCGACGTGCGTGACGGGCTAAAGCCCGTACACCGCCGCATTCTCTACGCGATGTACAAAGAGGGCAACACCTCCGACAAGCGATACATCAAGTGCGCTGGCGTGGTGGGCGAGGTGATTAAGAAATATCACCCGCACGGCGATATCGCGGTTTACGACACTTTGGTACGCATGGCGCAGGACTTCAACATGCGCTACCCGCTGATCGACGGTCAAGGCAACTTCGGTTCGGTGGATGGCGACCGGGCAGCGGCTTACCGGTACACCGAGTGCCGCCTGGCCAAAGTGGCCGAGGAGATGCTGACCGACATTGAGAAAGAGACGGTGGATTTCATCCCCAACTATGATGAGTCCACAGAGGAGCCCACCGTCCTCCCCACGCGGATTCCCGGCCTCTTGATTAATGGATCGGACGGAATCGCTGTGGGCATGGCGACCAAGATCCCCCCCCACAACCTTACAGAGATTATTGAGGCCACCATCCTACTGTTGAATAAGCCTACTTCTTCCATTGAGGAGATCCTGGCGCTTGTTCCCGGTCCGGATTTTCCCACCGGCGCCTACATTTACGGCAGGAGCGGGATCAAAGACGCCTACAGAACGGGCCGCGGGCAATTCACCATGCGAGCCAAGGCCGCCATTGAGCGCCCCCTCAAAGAAAAGGTCCAGATCGTCATCACCGAGATTCCTTATCAGGTCAACAAATCCAGGGTTATTGAGCGAATCGCGGAACTGGTGCAGGAAAAGAAAATCGAAGGCATCTCTGATATCCGCGACGAATCGGACCGCGATGGCATGCGCATTGTCATTGAGATCAAGCGCGGCGAGCAACCGGAAGTTATCCTGAACAATCTCTACAAGCACACGCAGCTTCAGGAGACGTTCGGAATGATCATGCTGGCCATCGTCAAAGGCCAGCCCCGCACGCTTCCGCTGATTGAGGCACTGCAGCTTTTCATTGACCATCGCGTTGTTGTGGTCCGGCGCCGGACGGAATATGACCTGCGGAAAGCACAGGATCGCGCCCACATTTTGGAAGGTTTTCTCAAGGCGCTTTCGCAGCTCGACGCCATCATCAAATTAATCCGTGCGTCAAAGACTCCCGCCGAGGCGCGCGCGGGATTGATTGCCACCTTCGAGTTTTCCGATCGCCAGGCGCAGGCAATCCTGGAAATGCAATTGCAGCGCCTGACCGCTCTGGAACGTGGCAAAATTCAGGCGGAGTATGATGAACTTGAGAGGAAGATTGCCGAGTGTCAGGAAATTCTGGGCAGCGAAACAGTGCTAAAGAAGGTCATCGCCAATGAGTTGAAGGAAATCCAGAAGCTCTATGGCGATGCCCGGCGAACGGAAATCATAGAACAGCAGGATGAGATCCGGTTGGAGGACTTGATCACCGAACAGGAAGTCATCATCACCATCTCCCATTCCGGGTACACCAAGCGCACGCCACTGAGCACCTATCGGCAGCAAGCGCGCGGGGGCAAGGGACGGCTGGGCATGAAGACGCGCGAGGAGGATTTTGTCGAAAACCTCTTCATCGCCTCCACGCACAGCTATATCCTTGTCTTTACCAACACCGGAAAGCTCTATTGGCTGAAGGTATATGAAATCCCCGATGTGGGCGCAGCCGGCAAGGGCAAGCACATTTTGAATCTGGTTAACCTGTCGAAAGAGGAGAAGGTGGCGGCTGTCTTGGCGGTAAAGGAGTTGCCGGAGGAGCCAAAAGATGTGACCCTCGATGGTTTGACGCTGGCCGCGGAAGGCTACATCACCATGGTTACACGGCAGGGCATCATCAAGAAGACCCGCCTCGCCGAATTCTCAAATCCGCGCTCCGCCGGGATTATTGCCATGCAGATTGAAGATGGCGATGAACTGATTGCGGTGAAGCTGACCTCCGGACGCGACAACATTTTCCTGGCCTCGCACGAAGGTATGGCCATCCGCTTCCCGGAATCGGACGTGCGCGGCATGGGTCGGACCGCCTATGGCGTGAATGCCATGGATCTCGACGAGGGCGACTACATTGTGGGCATGGAAATCGTGGGCGACAAAGAACTGATGCTCTCCATTACAGAGAAAGGTTACGGCAAACGCACCGCCATCGTCGAGTACCGCTTGCAGACGCGGGCCGGCAAGGGCGTTATCAATGTCAAAACCACGGAGCGCAACGGCAACGTGGTGAATGTCCTGAGCGTTACGGAAGAGTCGGAAGTGATGATTATCTCCCAACAAGGCAAAATCACCCGACTTGATTCCAGCACCATTCGGGAGTGCGGACGCTCCTCCCAGGGTGTGCGCCTGATTAACCTGGAAGAGGGCGACCAGGTGGCGGCAGCCGGCTTGATCAATGAGACCGACGACGACGGACCTTCGCAGCCGCCGCTGATTCAGTAAAGCAGTGACGAGTGACGAGTGACAAGTGACGAGCCGGCCCAACGCGTTGATTTCTTCCCTTGCCCTTGGGGTTGATCTTTACCCGTATCTTTGGCTGGACACCGGGGGTGAACGCGTCAGCTCTCAACCCTGAAAGGGTTTAAATTGAGTAGCCGTGGGCAAGGTCACGCTTTCTGTGACCGCCGCCCACGGATCGTGAGCCCCAGATTTTATCCGACCCTGAAGGGGTCGAACCCATCGTCCGGCCCCGTCAGGGCCGAGAGATTCAAAATGCGCCGACCGTGGGTTTCACCCACGGCTATTCACGTCTCTCCCCTTCGGGGAGAAGTCAATTCCCCCCGGTGTCCAGCAGAAGATGTGGGACACGTTCAGCCCTCGGGGAGAGGGTGGCCGACGGACGAGGTCGGGTGAGGGGTCTTTTCGGGGGTGGCGCCGACATTGCCTATTATGCCTGCGACCGTTAAGAAGCCTGGCCCGGGTTATGATGTGTGGACAGAGAGGTTGCGCGTTCTCTTGGAGCGCATACATGAACAGCAATGTATGCGCCACCCGCGAGTGATGAGTGATGAGCGAACCCGCCGCGTAATTTCCCCTCTCCCTTGGGGAGAGGGTGGCCGACGGAGGAGGTCGGGTGAGGGGTCTTTTCGGGACGTGATCCATGACGGCTCCTGACGATGGGAATTAGTTGCTAGCCACTAACTACTAGCCACTAATCACTGCTTCTAAAATGGGCGAACTGGAAACAAAACAACAGAGGCTGCAAGAGCAACTCGGCAAGTTGCCTTCCCTGATCGTTGCCTACTCAGGCGGCGTGGACTCTGCCTACCTTGCCTACGCGGCGCATCAAGTTTTGGGTGATCGCATGCTCGCGGTTACGGCGTTAAGCTCCAGCTACTCCGCGCGCGACCGGGAGGAAGCCGAGAAGTGTGTTGCCCATGGGCATTTCCGGCACGAGTTTATTGTTACTGATGAACTCGCGAACCCGAGCTATCGCGCCAACAACGCCGACCGCTGCTACTACTGCAAGGATGAACTCTTCGTAAAGCTCGATGAGTTGGCCGGAACGCTCGGCATCGCTGCCGTGGCTTACGGTATCAACAAAGATGATCTGGGTGACTGGCGCCCCGGCCAGCAAGCCGCGCGCGAGCACAAGGTGCTAACCCCGCTGCTGGATGCGGGGATGACCAAGGCCGACATCCGCGAACTCTCGCGCCAGGTGGAATTGCCGGTGTGGGACCGCCCCGCTTCCGCCTGCCTTTCCTCACGCATCGCCTATGGAATTGAAGTCACGCCGGAGCGCCTGGCCATCGTCGAGAAGGGCGAGGAAGCCGTGCGTTCCCTGGGATTCCGCCAGTTCCGCGTTCGCTATCATGAGGAACTTGTACGCATTGAAATTTCGCTCGACGAATTGCCGCGCGCCCTTGACCCTTCTATGACCCGCCAGTTCGTAGACATTTTCAAAGCCCTCGGCTTCAAGTTCGTCACCCTGGACTTGGAAGGATTCCGGTCAGGGTCGATGAATGCTCTTCTGGTGAATATTCAGAAGTAGGAAGCACCCCATCAACAAATCGAGGCCGCAGATGAACGTAGATGAACGCGGATTCAAACACAGGGAATTGACGGAAAAAATCATCGGTGTGTTTTACGACGTTTACAACGAGTTGGGACACGGGTTCCTCGAGTCTGTGTATGAGGAGGCGATGGCGATTGCGCTTGGGCAGGCTGGCCTGCACGTGGAGCGGCAGATGTCGTTGAAAGTGACCTTTCGAGGCGAAGTGGTCGGTGATTTTCGCGCTGATGTAATTGTGGAACGGGCAGTGATACTGGAGCTGAAAGCAGCTTCGGGGATTGACCCGGCGCATGAGGCGCAGTTACTGAATTATCTGCGCGCGACAGAGATTGAGCTTGGCCTACTGCTGAATTTCAGGTCCCGACCGCAGTTTAAGCGCCTGGTTTTTGAAAACTCTCGAAAGCAAATCCGCGTTAATCCGCGTCGATCTGCGGCTTGATTTTCGCAAA
>JARLGN010000337.1 GCA_031292775.1 Acidobacteriota bacterium
AAAGAGTTGCGCCGATTCGCGGAACACAAGGCATTCAGCAGATTGCGCGTACAGGCTGATTATGACTATGCCCTGGCCTGCGCGGATATTGCTGCGGACTGTGGAACTCCCCTTATCTTCGGGAACTCCCTTTTCGAACTGTCTATCCATGCTGCCGTGGCTCTGCCCCAGGTCGATCGTCTGGAATTTTCGGATCTTGCATGGAACTTGCTGCCCCAGAACCCCATCCGATTCGAAAAGGGGTATGCTCTGGCGCCCGACACGCCGGGGCACGGCCTTGATCCGAATCCCGAGATGCTTCACCGTTTCAGCAAGCCGGAAGCCAACCCTCCCGGTAGCTTGAGGGACCACTAACTGTCACGGTAGTTCTCCAGCCGGATGGTGGCATGTCGCGCCGCTTGCCAGTCCCCCAATCGCACAAGGTACATTTTACCAAGGAGCAAGCTGATGAAAATCACAAGAATCGAAGCAATTCCTTTGAGAGTAGCGAACATTGACTCGACGGCAAATGATGGCGCGCAAGAAACCATCATCGTCAGGATCCACACTGACGAAGGCATCACAGGAATTGGAGAGGTGGATGCCTCGGCCTCGATGGTGAAGGCGGTATTGGAAGCTCCCTCATCCCACAATTGGAGCCTCAGCTTCCAGGATATGCTGGTCGGCGAGAACCCTCTGGATGTCGAGCGGCTTTGGGACAAGATGTATCAGGGGACCATCTACACGGGGCGGCGAGGATTGGTGATTCATGCGATAGGGGCAGTGGACCTTGCCTTGTGGGATATCGCAGGGAAAGCCTTGGGCCGGCCGGTCTTTGAGTTATTGGGTGGACCGCGCCGTCCGCATGTTGTTCCGTACGCGAGTGTGCACCCCCGGTTGAGCAGCCTGGAGGATACGGAGCGTCAGGTCCAGCACATCATGGAAAGTGTAATGGAACTGAAATACACAGCGGTGAAGCTTCAGCTCGTTTACGATAACGTCTATACGGACGCTGATATCATCCGCCTGGTTCGGAAGGGTCGGAAGATCATAGGCGATCAAATGACCTTCATGATCGATGTTGGCTACCGGTGGATGGATAGCAAAGCTGCGATCTGGACCCTTCAGCAACTTGAGGACTGCAACCTGTACTTTGTCGAAACACCCCTGCGCATGGACGACCTTGACGGACATGCCCGGCTGGCTGCGGCGGTCACGACGCGTATTGCCGGCGCTGAGATGTTGGCTTCGCGTTGGGAGGCGCTGGATCTGATGGATCGGGGCAAGGTGGATGTTATCCAACCCGACGTTGGCCGGGCGGGAGGTCTAACCGAGTGTCTTCGCATCGCCAAGCACGCCAAAGACCGCGGGCTGTTGTGCACTCCGCATGGGTGGAAATCCGGTTTGACGGTGGCGGCTGAAATTCATCTAAGCGCGGCGATGGAGAACGTTCCCTACATCGAGTATATGGTTCCCGAGTTGTGGCCATCGGTCATTCGGCGGGATCTCGTCCGGCCGGAATTCACGCCCCATAACGGTTTGATTGAACTCCCTCGCACGCCCGGCCTTGGGGTTGAGTTGAATGAGGAGGTGGTCGAGCGCTTGGCAAAAGGCTGATGGGCGCCCGTCGCAGGATGGGATTCGTTCGAACTCAGGTGATGCCGAAAGGCCCTCCCCACATTCCTACGAGAAAGGGATAAGTCCGCCATGACTCTTCGGAACGAAACCGCACCTCCTCCAACTCGATTCCGCTGGGCCATTGTGGCGAATTTGTGCGCTGTCGCCTTTGTACTTTACGTTGATCGAATAAATATCTCAATTGCCGTTCCCCATATTGCGAACGAATTCAGTCTGAGCCAGCAAGGGGTCGGAAATATACTGAGCGCTTTCCTGTTCGGCTACGCGTTCGGACTGATACCGGGAGGGTGGCTGGCCGATCGCTTTGGGGCACATAAGGTCCTGACAACTGCTGGTATTTGTTGGGCAGTTCTTACTTGTTCGGCGGGTTGCGTTAGGAGTGAGGTCTTCGGGCAACGTTTCAATGCAGAGTCGACGCTGATTGCATTGCGATTCTGCCTCGGCCTGGCTGAAGCCTGTGCATATCCAACCTTTGCGCGCGCACTGGCTAACTGGTTGCGGCACAGTGAAACGGGCATGGCCAGTGGGCTCATTCATATGGGATCGAATTTAGGAGGGGTGTTCACACCCGTATGGGTAGCGTTCATCATAAGCCGGTTGGGATGGCGCTATTCGTTTCAGTTTTCAGGTGGAATTACGTTGGTTGCAGTAATCTTATGGTGGTGGGGTGCCACTGATGATCCTTCCCAACACCCACGGGTTTCGGAGAGTGAACTGCGTGGCATCGTTTCGGAACGAGAGGAACTGAAAGTCACAAAGGTCGATGGCGCTTGGTATAAGCAATTGGTCCGTTCTCGCAACGCCTATATGCTCTGCGCGAGCGAACTATTCTATGGCCTGTCGGGCTTCGTTTTCCTCACCTGGTTTTATATTTATTACACGCAAGTGCGGGGTGGCGGCACGATCTATTCGGCGCTTCTTACCTCCTTGATATACATTGCTGGGGCCATCGGCGCACTGTCGGGTGGAATCCTCTGTGATCGCTCGTTCCGCAAATGGGGGCCCCCTTGGGGTCGCCGGCTTGTCCCCTTGGTTGCCATCACAGCTTCAGGAGTATTCTGCATTGTGGCTCCCTCCCTCCGGAATAACTCCGCTTCCGGTATCGTTTTCGCGTTGGCGGCCGGATTACAATTTTTCGCTGCCCCTGCCTTTTGGGCGACCGTGATTGACATTACGCGCCGTGGGCCGGCGATCGTCGGCGGCTTTATGAACGGTTCCGGGAACCTGGGTGCCGCAATCGGGACGATCACTTTCCCTTGGTTGGTTTCCCGTGTGGGCTACCAATCGGCTTTGCAACTGGCGGGAGTTGCGGGCATCATCTCAGGTTTCATCTGGTTTCTGGTTGACTCCTCGCGCCGAATTGATTCAATTTTCCTCGCCAGAAATCTTCATTCATACCATGAATAGGAATTTCATTGTTTACACCAGTCAGGCTCGTGGTATAGATTCTTGCACCTTAGTGTCCCGGATGAATGAAATTGAGACCCTTCCCATGGTCCGACTTCGTGCATCAACTTGCCATCGCGCTCGCGGGCGTTTCCCGACATACAACCCGACTCCTCTCGTCGAATGGAGAGTGAAGTGAAGATTTCCAAGATCGAATGTGTCGTCTTGCTTGTACCGGACTATGACTCAGCGGCCGGATCATCAGCCCAGGATGACATCGTCGTCTTTGTTCATACGGATGAAGGTTTGACGGGCATCGGCGAGGTCGATACCAATCCCTGGGTGGCCAAGGCGATGATCGAGGCCAGGGGGACGCACAATATTGGACTAGGCCTGACCGAGTTGCTGCTCGGCCAGGACCCGCTCCAACCTGAAAGGCTCTGGGAAAGAATGTACATGGGGTCCATGATGACCGGACGCCGCGGGCTCGGGATCTGTGCCATGGGTGCCTTGGATATGGCGTTGTGGGACATCCGGGGCAAGGCGCTCGGCCAACCTTGTTGGCAGTTACTGGGCGGAGCCAAGAAAGAATTTATCACCCCTTATGCATCGCTGCTGCCGACGGGCCGGACCGTCAAGGATCAACGCGAATCGTTGGTAAGCAAGGCCAAAGCGGCAAAATTAGCGGGATTCACGGCCGCCAAGCTTGAGGTCATGTTTAACGGGCCCTACGCACATCACGGCTTGCAAGAAAGCAACGCCTCCATCGTCGAGGCCGTCGCGGCCTGCCGGGAGGCCGTGGGCAAAGATTTCGTCATCATGGTGGACGTTTGCTACTGTTGGGCCACCGCCAAAGAGGCATTGGGCGTGATGACGCAGTTGGAGCCTTACAATTTGTTCTTCCTGGAAACTCCCATCCGGATTGACGATCTGGAGGGCCATCGTTTTCTATCGGAGCACTCGCCTATCCCCATCGCTGCGGGAGAAATGCTCAACACTCGCTTCGAATTTCAAGAGTTGATGGATCGTGGCAACGTGGATGTGGCCCAGCCGGACGTGGGGCGCGTGGGGGGATTTACCGAGGCCAAACGCGTCTGCGATATGGCGGGAGACCGGGGAAAGTTGATCGTTCCTCACTGTTGGAAGACCGGCATCGGAATTGCCGCTTCTGCGCACCTGGCAGTGGCTACCGCCCATTGCCCTTACATCGAGTTTCTCCCCGCGCACCTGGCAGAGTCAGTCCTTAGACGGGAATTGACCTTGGACGAACTGCACCTGGTCGACGGCAAAATCCCGTTGCCGAAAGTCGCTGGTCTAGGAATTCAATTGAACCCAGACGCATTGGGGAAATACAGGGTGAACTAATGAGCCGCGAAATGCTGAAAGACAGAGTCGCAATCATTACCGGCGCCGGACAGGGGCTGGGTAGAACTGTGGCAGCGGAATTTGCCGGGGAAGGATGTGCGGTGGCAATCGTCGACATCAATCCACAGACTCTCGGTGGGGTAGAAACTGAATTAAAGGAAAAAGGCCACACAGTGATGGGCTATCCCTTGGACATCACCGACCACAAGGCTTACGGTGAGGCTATCGATGATGTCGCCAAAAAGTGGGGGCACATCGACATCCTTGTCAACAATGCAGCAATATCCCTCTATGGCACGATTCTCGATGATTCTCTCGAACACTGGCGCCGGCAGATGTCGGTCAATCTTGAAGCTGTCTACATGGGAACAAAGATGGTTGTCCCGTATATGGTTCAGCAGAAGTTCGGCCGGATCATTAACATCGCCTCCATCCAAGGCTTCCTGTCCAGTGGCCAATGCGGCGCGTACAATGCGGCCAAGGGAGGTATGATCAACTTTACCAAGTCACTGGCAGTTGAACTGGCGCCATACAACATCGCTGTGAATGCTGTTGCACCGGGATTCATGCGAACTCCCATGGCGCTCATCAATGGTGTACAAGAGTCGGAGATGCCTGACTTCCAGACATGGTACGTCGAGAAGCGCCACATTCCCATGGCTCGCACGGGCTATCCCGAAGACATCTCGGGGACCGTGGTCTTCCTGGCTTCCGATTACTGCCGCTACATGACAGGAGCCTTGCTCGTGGTGGACGGCGGCTTATCCAGCACGTTCTAGCGTCTCCCGATGCTTCCGTCAAATGCGCCACCCCATCACTGCTTACTGATGAGGGTCACATCGGCTTTGCGTGCTGCCGGACGCACATCCAGCTGTTCGACCCGCCCGTGGCGGTAGATACCCTCCACCGTCGTATTCCCCGGCGCGTGCAGCTTGAAGTTCACATCCCATCCGCTCGGCCAGGCCGGCAATACGAAAATGCGTCGCCCATCCGTTTGCAGTAGCATGGACTCCAGGGCAATCAAGGCCACAGAGCCGTTGTCCTGGTCTGGCACCCAATCGAAGTTCGGTCCCCAGAAAGCCGGGAATCGGCTGCCGTGATTTACTGACGAGAAATTCTTGGCGGTGAAAAGGGCCGCGGTATCGGCTAGCCCAAGGCAGGCGGCAAGAATGGCGTCGGGGTACCAACCGCCCGTCCCTTTCACGCGCCTCTGGTCAAAGGTTCTCCGCGCCAGCGGGAGGGATGGCTTGCCCACGCCGTAAAGATGATACGGAAAGACCGCGTAGAGTTCCGGGTTCTCCGAATTGCGGATGGGGCCAATCAGTTGCTGGGCCGCCGCTAGTACTTGTTCCCCGTTACTACCGGCAACGGGGATAGGCGGTAGTTTGCTGGCAAAACTCTTCCAAGCTGCTTTCTGCTCGCCGCTTGCGGCGGGCAGCCCCGCCAGCCGGGGCAGTACGGCGCTGAGGCCGGCGATTTCCGGCATCGGGTTGACGGCTTCGTGCCAGGTCTCCAACGCGCCCGCGGGCATGAAAAGAATTTTGCCGCCGGCGTCGCGGGGATAGTGACGATCGTAGAACTGAATAACAGATTCGGCAAACGGCAGGAGTGTCTGCCGGGCGAAGCTCTCATCGTGAGTGTAGTCGTAGTAGTCGAGCATCATGGCCGTAAGCTCGATCCCACCCTGCCAGTAGTAGTGGATATAGGTGTTGTCAACCTGCGAGACGGGCTTACCCGCGCGGCTCCAACCGTAATTCGTGTTGGCGTACGCGCCCCAGGAGTACATGGTCTCAGGGAAAAACGCACCCTCGTGGCCGAAGTATATCGGGGTGCGCATGTTGGCCAGAGGCAGCGCGTCGTGGTACATGCGGAAAAGCGGCGCCATCAGGTCGAAGTCCCCCGAAGCCAGCATCGGCCAGTAGATTAACCGTGTATTTTGGAACCAGTAAGGGCCGCCCCAACGGCGGTAGTCGGCGTCGTAGGTTTCGCCGGGCTCGCGGGCATCGACAGTAAAAATTGAGCCGTTAAACTTGATCGGAAATGCGCCGCGTCCGGCACACGCGGCAATGAACCGTTGCAGGGTGTAGCCGCGCGTGACCGTCTCAGCCTCGGGCGTGCCCTCCGCGCGAATCCAACTGCGGTCCCAGAATTCCCTCCACCAGTGGAGATGTTGCTCCCGGGCGCGGGCAAGGCTCTCAGCGTCGGTGGTCTGACGCTGCTTTTCAAGCTGCGCGAGCCAATCGTCGGCCGTGGGTGTCTGGCTGGTCAGCACGTGCACCGCAAGCTGGTGGCGGCGGCCCGCGGCGGCGCTGGTCAACGTGGTGGCGTTCACGGTCTTGAAGCCATCGCCCTCAACAAGCCCGCCGAAGGTGCGGTTCAGCAGGGGATCAGACAGCTTCCCGGCCACCGCCTCCAGCCCCTGCAGCTTCATAGTGAGCGGCCAGATTGAGTGCTCGTTGCGGTGGAACCAGACGATGCGGTCCGGCAGGTTGGGCACGACCGTATCCGGATAGCTGAGCACCGGTTCGGGGCCTCCCTCCATGCCGTAAGCGCTGTCGGCCTCTTTGCCAGAGAGTTCTCGCGCGGCAGTACGCCAGGTTTCGAGCTCGGCGCGCATCTGGAATTCCTGCTTGCTCTCCGCCTCAATTCGGATGACCGGGTGGTTGGCATCTACCCAGACACGCACCAGCGTGCTGGTGGGAGCGGGACCGGCTTCGATCTCGATTTCGCCTTCTCCGAGCTTGAGCACCTGGCGGAAAGGCTCTCCCTTGGCAAAGGGATTCGGCGACAACGCGACGCGCAGCCGCCCGACTTTCAACAGCCGCGCATTCTCGCTCCAGGCATCGGTCTTGCTGATGTAGAACAGCAGGTCGCCGCCCTCTTCGACCCAGAGGTTCAGCCCGATGTCGCCGTTCCCCAGTGGCATCGAGGCGGATGAATCATGGCCCGGTGACGTCCAGGCAACGTCGTACCGGTCGACCGCTGCGCCCCAAAGCAGTCCAGGAAAACACAAGAGCAGGATTCCAAAACGAAGGAATTGACGATTCATATCTCGGCACTATAAAGCGAAGGCCCGCCTGGCGCAATATCTCGTCCATGACATCTGAGACTGCGACACCAAGATTGTGGTGTGCGACATAGAAGTTGTGGGGAATTGTGCCTGCTGATTCGTTCGCATATAATCTGCCCGCGCCAAGCGACAAGTCTGGGAATTGGGAGGCGAAATGAGCACATCGAAAGAACCTCGCGAGGTGAATTCCATTGCGGCGTTGGAGGGTGCCTGCGGGAGTGGCGCGCCGCGGATGGGGGGTGCGTCGAACGGCACAAGCTCAAACACCGGAATCGACCGGCGCACGTTTCTGGGCGCCGTAACGGTGGTGCCTTTGGCGGCCGGCTTGGGCTTTTCCGCCCCTATACCCCAAACAATTTTCATTGCCGTGCCCTACCCGGGAGCAGCGAAATCGACGGAGTACTGGGCGAATGCGGAAGACCATGTTCGCGACTGGGAGGAAGAAGGGCCGGAAGCAGAACGATGCACGGTGGCGTTCGCGGCCGTCGAACTGAAACGCTTTCTCATGCAGACAGTGCCGGGGACTGATATCCGGTTCACGGAAACGCTGCCGGAACACGATGCCGTAATCGTGGTGGGGCCGACACCGCGAGTGAAGACATTCTTCGCGCTGGACGAGGTCCCCGCGCTCCCGGGCGACCGGCAGGCGTACGCCATCCACAGCCTGCAACGCGGTGGGGCGCTCCTTCTCGTGGGAGGGGGACGGCAGGGGGTGTTGTACGCGGTTTACGATTACCTGGGGCAACTTGGCTGGCGCTGGTACGCACCGGGCCCGATGGGCGAGGTGGCCGCGGCCAAAAGAACATCGCTGCCGCTGGACGGTTGGAAGACTGTCTCGATGCCGGATTTCCCCCTGTTTCGTGGCTTCCATGCCGAGGGGATGAGCAAGGAATCGGCGGAAATGTTTCAGTGGATGGCGCGGAACCGGCTGAATATGTGGGCCTTTCGGTGTACCTCGCACGCGCTGATGCGAAAGCTGGGACTGGTGTTTCTCTCCGGCGGGCACATTCTGGAAGACATTCTGAATGCCGACAAGCCCATGCCTAGCGGGAAAACCCTATTCGAGGAGCACACCGAGTGGTTCGCCGAAGTGAACGGCAAGCGGGAGCGGAAGAACGCCGGGCGGTACCAGTTCTGCGTCTCGAACGACGCGGCGGTGGCTTACGTGGCGGCCAGCATCATCGAACATTTCCAGACAGACTGGAAGCCCACAGACTTTCAGAATGTGTGGATGTTCGACACTTGGGCGGACTGGTGCCAGTGCTCGCGGTGCCAGGGACTGGGGAATGACGCGGATCGCTACCTGCACTTTCTCGGCAAAGTGCGCGAGGCGGTCAACGCGGCAATTGCCTCGGGTGAGGTGAAACGGGACATCGGCCTGGTGATGTGCGCCTACGAGGGCACGTCGTCACTGTACGGACCGGCGCATCCGGTGCCCGCGGCATTGCGGAACGGCAAGGATTTTGTCCTGTATGCGCCCATCAACCGTTGTTACGCACACCCGCTAGGGTCGCACGAGTGCACGGAGTTCAACCGGCATTACGATGACGCCGTTCAGTCCTGGAGCAAGGTCGCCGGCGATCTGCCGTTTACGGTGGTCGAGTACTACAGCGTGTCGAAGTTCGAGGATCTGCCCCTGCTATTCTCGCGGACGATGGGCAAAGACTTTGCCTATTACCACCAGGCGGGGGTGAAGGGGATGAGCTACATGCACATTCCCATGGCGTTGTGGGGCCCACGGGCGCTTACGCAGACGCTGTTTGCGCGCCTGAGCTGGGACAGTGGGGCTTCGGTGGAGAAGATTCGCCAGGAATACATGACGCTCTATTACGGGCCGGCGGCCGCGCCGATGGCGGAGTTCTACCGTTGCCTGGAGGACGCCTATGCCAATATCACCGCATGGCGGAGTTGGGCAAAGGAGAGCGTGAATGCCGGACTGCTGGCGTGGGACGGCGGGAAGCCGCAGAAGCCGCTGTTTCCAACGAAACATTTGCAGTTAGATTCGGCGGCAGACCGAAGCGGGCCCGACGTGGGCATCGGTCCGCGCGCGTCGATTGACCTGTTGGAGCGGGCGCGCGCGGCGCTGGCGAAGGCGCAACGTGTGCAATCTCCGGCGGTGGTGCGATTGCGCCTGGAGGAAGACGCACGGCTCTTCCGGTACGGCGACGAGTCGTTCCGGTTTTACCTGGAGATGGCACGGCTCTATGAAGCGCGCCGCCTGGGGAAGGAAAGCGAAGCGCGGACTGCGTGGACATCAGCGGAAAAGCTGGCGGATTCCCTCCGCTCGTACTACATGCCGTTCGATTTTGATTTTCCGGGGGCTGGCGTCGGCGCCAAGGACGCACTGACGCGATCGCAACTCCGCCCCTTGCTCGATAAGCTTGCGGCACGGCCTTTGGCCGCAACCAAACCCGAGTCGTAGGGGAACCCCTTGTATGCGCCCTTGTGGACCAGCGCGGAGTTATCCCGCTTCGAGAGGGATTACTCCGCGGCTCTTGCTCTTGTGCCTTAATAGATGCGTGGATGTTATCTTGCAAAAGACCGCACAGTAAGGCACATCGCGCCTAACTCCGGATGGCAATGCCGTAAACTCTTGTTTTCTTGGCAAACATTTTGCGTGCGACATAGGGCCGAACAGCGTTCGGCCTCGGACCAGCGCCGCTGGTCCCTGCAGTTTTGGTTGCGGCCCCGCCGCACTGCACTTCATTGCCATACTGTATATTCTTGTTTTCTTGGCAAACACTTTTGTGTACATGTTTAGAGTGGGACGTCGAGAGAAGAGACCCCTCATCCGCTTCGTACCTCAGCACCTTCTCCCCTTGGGAGAAGGATGGTAGTTAAACTGCCCTCTCCGAGGGGAGAGGGTGGCGGCCATGCGCCGCCGGGTGAGGGGTTTCTTCGTCCGCCCACGAATATTTGGTTGTGGCTCCGCCGCGCTGCGCTACCCCGCTTCGGAGTTATCATCCTGGTGCCTGACGCTGCATGAGAGAACCACGCCGAGCTTGATGGTGGGAGGCTTGATTACTCTGGCAGGCGTAATACTGGTTACCAATCTCGATCCGTCTCT
>JARLGN010000042.1 GCA_031292775.1 Acidobacteriota bacterium
GGCAACCGGATGGCGCCACTCGATCGCCTGGAAGACCTCCACAACTTTACCTGGGGAGCGCTGGGGTACAACCATCTGGATGCCGCCGAAGAAAAAGGCCAGAAAGTGCTGCACTCCTCTCTCGACACCATTATCAACCGAATCAACTCGGAACCGGCGCGGCAGGGGGGGATGGCCGTCACCGTCTTCAACTCCAGCGCCTGGGAGCGTACCAACATTGCGGCCACGGGGCGCATCTACCCAATTCGCGAGAACACCAGGGATATCGTGGTGCGGGATCATTCCGGCCGCGTCGTGCCCATGCAGGTGATCAAGAGCGCCAGGAACGATGCCGGAAACCTTGTCGTCGCTGATGTGGCCTTCCTGGCCAAAGACGTCCCCAGCGTCGGATACGATACTTACCAACTGGACTTCCAACCGGAAGCCGAGCCTGCGCCCACTACCGATCTGCGCATCCATGAGCAACAGTTGACCATGGAAAACCAATTCGTGAAGGTCACCCTGAGTCCTCAATTCGGCGCCATCATCAGCTTGATTGACAAGCGCAATGGCAGAGAGATGCTCAGCCAGGAGAACGGCGCATTCCCCGTTTTCACCGGGACGCCGAATCCCGACTATGAGCTTTACCGGGAGGACCTGGCCAAAAAGCATGACCGCAAGGGGACCGTCATTCCGGCGTCTTACAACTCCTCAACTTCGAAGGCACCGATCGAATGGATTGAAAAAGGACCTCTGCGCGCCACGGCAAGGACTCATCACGCCTGGCCGCTGCTGAAATTTGAGACCAACGTCACTCTCTGCGCGGGATTGCCCTGGGTGGAAGTCACCACGCGGGTGCTCGCGGAGATTCCTCCCGCCACCGACAGACTTCTGGCTGACCAGCGATTCCCTGCTGAAATCGACCATGGCTATTGGTTGACGTTTGCGCCCGCCTTCCACGCCACCTCGGTGATTCGCGATTTCCCCTTGGGCATTGAACAGTCGGTGAATTCCTACTTCCAGGGCCTTACTTTCGTCGATCTCGTTGGAGAGGGAACGGGCCTGTTGGTCTTGCATCCGGGCACCCAATACTTCAAGTGCAACAAGGAAGGGGTGTATTCCAATCTGATTATGCGCGAGTGGGAATCGCACTTTGACTTTGAATACGGCTGGCCGCGCTATTCCGAGTACCGCCATGCTCTGGCGCCGCACGATGGAAACATCACGCATGCCGATCGCGTGCGGGCCGCCGAGGCATTCGGCCGGGGGCTCATCACCGTGGTTGGCAATCAGCACGGAGGCAGCCTGCCCTCGCGCCAAAGCTTTGTCCACGTGGAACCGAAGAACCTACAGGTGCTGGCATTCCGCAAGAAAGAGGGGCCGGGTTTTGAAATTCGCACTGTAGAAGTTGAAGGCAAGCAAGGGCCCGCCTCTATCAAGATTGAAATGCCGATGGCAAGCGCATGCGAAACCGATCTTCAAGGAAAGAAGATTGCGGAGGCAGCATGCGAAGCCGGCAAAGTGAAATTTGAATCCAAACCCTGGAAGGTGCAAACTTTCGAGGTCGCTTGACCGCAGTGGAACTCCATTTTTACCGCCGAGGCGCTGAGTCGTAAAGAATAGACTCTTTCTTTATCTACTCTCTGCGCCTCTGCGCCCCGGCGGTGCGGAAGATCCCTTCCTACCAATGAATCCGCACGCGGTACTTGAGCAGCGCTTCGCTGTTGGCCGCCACCGGCACGGTGAACCGGGCGGCGAATGCCGCGGTCTTTTCGAATTTGAAGGTCGAATTGAGCATCGTCCAATCACCGCTGATGGGTTCATTCACAAACACCGTGACAGGCTCTGGCTTATGGTTACGGAGTGAAACTTCATACTCCACCTCAGCGCTATGGGAGCCCAAACGCTGGTAGTCCGTCTGCTTGCGCTCGGCCACTACGTCGAAGGCGTTGCCGATATAGAGGCTCACCGTTTCATCCTTGGGCGTGTGGTCAATGCGATCCTCACCAATGAATTGGACGCGTCCCTTGGAATCCCCCTGGTAGACGCGCACGGTGCCGGCGGGCAGCGGGACTCCCAACGAGTTCGCCTCCGTATTCTTGAATTTGATCAGAACTTTTACCGGCTCTTTGGCTGGTTGTCCAGGACTTTGAGGGCTCTGGTAGTAGTATGATTGGCCATCAACCTCAAAGACCTTTTCCACCGCCGCGCCCGCGGCCGCGAGAAGACTGATCTGTTTGGATTCATTGTTTTGAATGCTCGTGGGCCTTTGAAGAGTGTAGAGGTGATACTCGGAAAGCGCTTCTTGTTGGAATTGGGGCGCCGGCGCATTGGCCGACTTCATCAACATCTCGCGCATCACCATGCCCCCAGAAGGCATCACGCGATTCAACTCCCCCGCCACCAACTGCAGTTGCGCGTTGCGGAAAGACGTGCCGCTCTGATTCACAACGGTTACCCAACCGTTCAAATCCGCTGATTTCTGGTCGGAGTGCACGGTAAGCACGTAATCGGAATTCCAGTTCATCTGGTTTGTAAGATAGGAGGCCTCCACCGCCTGTTCGCCCGTGTGGCGATTGTCCAACAGCCAGACGAGGGTTGGCTTGCTGTAAAGATTCTCCGGCATATCAGGAAATACGTATCGGTCGGCGCCCATGCCGGTAATGATCTCATTCCCCACCTTCCAAACGGGACCATCGTTATCGGACAACAGCAGGGCCTTTACCGGAACTTCCCTGGTGGAGTTGTTTTCCTGGATAACGCGGACCAACGTCAGTTCCTTGCCGACGTATTTTTGCAGAAGCTTCTGCGGGCTCAATAAATCGTATTCGTAGTTCTGTTCAAGTACATTCAGCTCCTTGGGCGCCGTCAGGGAAACAATATGGACGGTTGCGGGATTCACCTGCGCGGCAATGTCCATGTAGCGCAGGTCGATGACACCTCCGGGCAGATGCACGCGGCGGACGTCGCGGACCAGGGCCACGTTGGAGTTGTAAACGGTAACAGCCAACTCCTTCTGGTCCTGCTCAGTGGAGGTCACCGTGGTCTGAGCCCAAGCCGATCCGGCAGTGATCCAGCCGGCCAGAACAATTGCCACAAAAAGCCGAACGGGGGAATGCTGATTCATTAGGATTCACCTTTCACATCGGAAAATACCAGCGCCACTCCGCGGAAACGTCCATCGTAACGCTGGTTGACCCAGGATAATAGCCGCGCCAACTCCTCCCTCAACGGACCGAATGCTTCTATCTGGAGAACGCGCCGCGCGCGATTTCTTGCATTCGCCGGGAGCAGGAATGATTCGCGGGGTTGGTCAAGCCGAAGCCGGGCAGTTTTCAACGTGTTCCGCGCGGGGTCGCCGATGGGTAGGAACGTCGGCGCGGAACATTCGACCCCTCCAGGGTCGAGGCGAGGACGGGATCGTCAACCGTGGGCGGCGGGCACAAAGAACGTGCCCTTGCCCACGGCTATTCAATTTACGCCCCTTCGGGGCTCGCTCAAGATCATGCAACGTCATAGTACGCAGGTCCGGCCAAATCCGTCGGTGGAGATCCGGGTTAGCTTCGATTTTGAACTCATGACAGCAGGGCCGGGACCGCAGTGACCACGTGGAACGTTTGCCAACTTGGGCAGTCGCGGTCACAGACCGCCGACCCAATTCGAGGCGCCTGGTCAACGAAACAAGGCGCGAACACTACGCATGTCTACGTCAGCGAATTCCGACGCAACCAAGTCCGCATGCTGGAGCTCCGCGGCGGGCCTGCTGTGGGTGAGCGCCAGGCATTTCAAGCCAGCCGCTTGCGCGGCGACGACCCCCAGGGGCGCATCCTCAATGGCAAGGCACTCCTCTGACTGCAACGACTCATCACGAAAATTCGGCAAAGCGCGTAAGCGGGACAGGGCCATAAGGTAGACCTCGGGATCGGGCTTGGAGCGCTGGCAGTCGTCCGCCGTCGCCAGGACAGAAAACTTTTCGCGCAAGCCCATTTTGGTGAGCAAGTGATGGATTTCCGCGCGCAGGCTGCCGCTGGCAATCGCCAGGGGGTAGTGACTGGCCAATTCGGTGATGAATTCAGCGGCGCCCCGGATGGGAGGCAGACCTTCGCGAATGATTTCCTCATAGCGCTGGCATTTCCAGCCCGCTAATTCATCGCGCCGTGCCCGGTCCACAGGTTTTCCATGGCTGGCATAGAGGTATTCGATAACTCTGCGGTCGTCGAGCGCCAGGTAATCGCGGTAATACTCTTCTTCACTGACGGACCAACCCTCCATGGCGGCCATCTGCTGGGTCAACGTCAAAATGAGTGGTTCGCTGTCTACAATGATGCCATCAAAGTCAAAGATAACGGCGCGTAACAAGTTGGGTCCTTTCTCAGTTGTCGATTTTCGATTGTCGATTGACGATTGAAAAGCGGCGAAAGTCGTCTGTCAGCCACCGTCAATTCACCATGGCATTCGGCAGTTTACGACCGGTTATGGGATGCCCGTTCAGCAATTGAAAACAATCGAAAATCGGCATTCGGCAATCGACAATTCTCCATCGGCAACCGGCAATTCACGGCGCTATGGTACACTTGAGATGGAAGTTGGTACAAGCGCGGAGTGTCGAAACCACCCTTCCCCATAGGTGCCCCGAGGAATACTGGAGGGTATTGTGCCTCAAGCCTTTCCGTCACCTATATAGATTTACTGCGTCTAATAAAGTGAGGAGCACGACCGAAACATGACTCACGAGCTGAGCATTCCCATCGCCTTCCTGGCAGGAATTGCTTCATTCCTATCGCCGTGTGTGCTGCCGCTGGTCCCGGGATACCTCTCCATGCTCTCGGGAGCAACAATTGAGGAGTTGAAAATGGAGGCCAGCGGAGAGCTTCTCCGCCGGGTGCTCCGCAATTCCTTTGCATTTGTAGCAGGGTTCTCCCTGGTCTTTGTCATTCTGGGGGCCTCCGCAACATGGGTGGGAAGATTCCTGTTGGCGCAGCGGACCACCTTCAACATTATCGCGGGCCTTATCGTAATTGTTTTTGGATTGCACCTGACCGGCCTGGTAAAGATTCCCCTGCTCTACCGCGAGGCACGATTGGATACCGGGGCGCCGCGACGCAGCCTGGGAGGGGCGTTTTTACTGGGATTTGCATTTGCCTTCGGATGGACTCCCTGCATTGGCCCGATCCTTGCCGCGATCCTGGCTGTCGCCGCCCAACGGCAGACGGTTTATCAAGGCATGTTCCTGCTGGCAGTTTATTCCGCGGGCCTCGCCATTCCCTTCCTGCTCACCAGCATTGGGCTTAGCAGCTTCTTGAAGTTTTATAAAGGATTCCGCAAGCACTTGCAGGTGGTGGAAGTGGCGTCAGGAGTGCTGTTAATCTTGCTGGGCACACTCATGGCCTTTAACAAATTAACGATTATTTCCGGGTATTTTTCATTCTTGAACCGGTTTTCGCTTTAACCGCTTCAGGGGATATTGTGGGGCTGAGTACCAACTCAGCATGTGACGACCGAAAGGTCGGCAGATCTCAGAGGCCTCAGAGGATAAAGTTTGCACCCGTTCTTGATCAGCATCGGTTCGTTTCACCTTCCCACCTACGGCACCCTGATGGTGCTGGCCATCCTGGGCGCGATTTATACCGCCACGCGTCTGGGCCGAACCGTAGGTATGTATTCCGCCCTGATATTGGATTTTTGCACGTGGGTGGTTCTGGTAGCGCTCGTCGGCGCGAAAGTGCTGATGGTTCTGACGGAGTGGAGCTATTACCGCGCGAATCCCGGCGAAATCTTCAGTTTCTCAACCTTTATGGCGGGTGGGGTTTTCTACGGCGGGTTCCTGGCGGCGCTCTTTTTTACCATCTGGTACGTGCGGGTGCAAAAAATCGCTTTTTGGAAGCTGACGGATGTAATGGCGCCGGCTGTGGCGCTGGGTCACAGTGTAGGACGGCTGGGATGCTTCAGCGCCGGCTGCGAGTACGGGAAACCCACCACGGCACCGTGGGGAGTGGTATTTACCAGCACCTTTGCCCATGAAGTCGCGGGGGTGCCGTTGGGAGTGCGTTTGCACCCCACGCAGCTCTACGAATCCATGGCGAATTTGGCAATTTTTGGCTTGCTGATCTGGTATTTCCCCAGGAGGAAGCGGGATGGAAATGTATTCCTCGCATACCTGGGCCTGTACGCCGTGGCGCGATTCTTTCTGGAATTCCTGCGTGGCGACGAGGACCGTGGATTTGTGTTTCACCATCTGCTTTCTACGTCCCAGTTCATCGCCATCCTGGCCCTGGTGGGGATCGCCACGGTGGTCATCTGGAGGCGCATTCACTACGGGAAAGAATTGAGCGCGGCTGCCGAGCCGGCAACGACTGATGCGGCGCGGCCGGACAAATTCGCACGATCACAGACGGCGGACGCAGGAACGATTGACGGCAAAGCGCATGCTGTTGCCGCGGCACCGGGCCCCAAACGCGGCAAGCGTTAAATTACAATGAGGTGTAAGCGGTGGAAGAACAAACACCAAATGAGAACGCGCCCCAGGAAACCAAGGCGCCTGAAACCAAAGCAACCCCCGGATCAAAGTTGCTGGCCGGCGCCCTGCTGGCCGTGGCCCTGGTGGTGGGCTTGTACTATGTGAACCGCTATTGGATTGCGCCCGCCGTGAAGGCACAGAACAAAGGCGATGAGAGCCATCCGCTGGCGCCCACGTTTTCGCTGACCGACATCACCGGCAAGCCCCTCAATCTCAGTGACTACAAGGGGAAAGTGGTGATACTGGACTTCTGGGCGACATGGTGCGGACCCTGCCGAATCGAGATTCCCGGCTTCATTGAATTGCAAAAACGCTACGCATCTCAGGGCTTTACCATGATCGGCATCTCCCTGGACGAAAGCCCGGAACCTGTGGTGGCTTTCTACAAGGAATTGCAGATGAATTATCCTGTCGCCATCGGCAATGACCGGCTGGGAGAACTTTATGGCGGGATGCCAGGACTCCCCACGACCTTCGTGATCGGGCGTGACGGCCGCGTCTATGCCAAGCACATTGGGGCCACCGATCCCCATGTCTTCGAGGAAGAGATCAGGGAGTTGCTGGCGGCCAGCCCTGAGGCCGAAACCAAAACCTTCCACCAGGCGGGAATGGTTTTTGCCGATGATAAAGTCGAATTGGGCAACCCCGCAGAGATCGATTCGGAGGTGCCGGGCATAGATTTAACCAAGCTTACTGCCGAACAAAAAGAGGGCTACAAGAAATTACTCCAAACCAAGGTATGCACCTGCGGCTGTAATTATACCTTGCTCAAGTGCCGCCAGGTGGACCGGAGATGCACCTTAAGTCGAAAACTCGCTCAAGAACAATTGGATGCCTTTCTCAAGACAAAGCCCGCCGGCGCCGCCTCCAAGTAACTGAACTGACCCATCACATTTTGCATTGCCTCGGCAGCAAGTCCGGCGGTAGGATTACAATCCTCGATTGAATAGGAATTAAGACATATGCGGAAGATTCTGCAGGGCCTGGTATTGACGCTAATGGCAGCCCACCTGGGATGGGCGCAGAAGGGCATTCCCGTGGTGGAAGCCCACGCGGTGATGGCTACCGACGCGGCGCATGCCGACTCTACCCTGAAGGTTGCCGTGGTGGCGCAGGTGGCTGCCGGCTACCATATTAACGATCACAAACCGACGCTGGATTACCTAATCCCCACCGGCGTCAAGCTGGAGCCCAGTGATCAGTTTAGTGTGATAAAAGTAGTCTACCCAAAGGGAACACCCAAGAAATTCACATTCTCTGACGTTCCGCTCTCGGTCTATGAAGGTTCGATGGTGGTGGGCGCGCTACTACAGGCCGGGAAGAGCGTACCGGCAGGAACCTATACGGTGAAAGGGAAATTCGCGTACCAGGCATGCAACGATCACGCCTGCCTGGCGCCAACCAGTGTGCCGCTGACCTTGATGATCAAGGTTGTACCCAAGAATGTACCGTTGAAACCCGTGGAATCCAATGTCTTCCAACGAATCAAATTCGAGTAGCACTCCCCAGCCCGCCACGCCTGAAGGCAAGCCCGGAAGTCCCGTAGGGATGGTGGCGCTAAGTCTGATCTTGCTGGCTGCGCTGGTATGGGCAATGGCACCTGCCCGCGCCAAATTTGAGCCGGCCCCGCTTCGGCCGGTACCCGCTGATTGCCCCAAGACCACGCCCACCTTTGTTCCGTCCGACGTCACGGACGTACCCGGGGTGGATTTAAGTAAACTTTCACAAGCCCAACGGAACCATGTCTTCTACCGCCTGAACATGGAGCCCTGCCCTTGCGGTTGCAACACCAGCATCGTCGCCTGCCGGATCAGCCATCCTGCTTGCCCCGTTTGCGCCGATTTGATAAAGAAAATTGTGGCGGAAGAACAGCAAGGGCGGTAGACGGAGCGCTGTAGACGGCATAAAGCATGCCGGATTGCAATCTCCGGTCCGCATTCCTGTTTGCCGTCTACCGTATTCCCTCTTCTGCATGGTGGCTGAGGATTTCTATGAGAATCGGCGTGGTCTCCGACACACACGGATATTTTGATCCCAAGCTTGGGCCACTATTGCGCGGCGTCGACGAGATCCTGCATGCCGGCGATGTAGGAACACTGCCTGTACTCGATCAACTCCACAGCATTGCGCCGGTGCAGGCGGTGAGGGGAAACATCGATTCGGAAGCGTTGGGACTCGCCCCCACCCTCACACGGAACTTTGGCGGCTTCACCATCTATATGCTGCATGAACTTCCCAGACCTCAGTCGGCGTTGCGCGATTGGGCTCAGGCAGACTCTCTGGAAAGGAAACAGGCTGAGCACTGCCGCCGCTTTATGGAAAGTCTCCCGGAAGAGTGCCGGGTGGTGATCTTCGGCCACAGTCATGAGCCCTGCGCGATAGTTCTATGGGGCAAGCTCTTCTTCAATCCCGGCAGCGCGGGCAAGAAACGGTTCTCGTTGCCACGCTGCTGCGGATTACTGGAAATCTCCGCGCAAGGCGTGGCGGCGACATTTCTTGGCCTGGAAAGGTATAATGAAGACCTACCGGAAGGCCTTTACCTGCCGATCGGAGGAGCTTAAGCATGGGGAAACTGCTGAAGTTTATGAAAAGCGCCACCGAAGTGCTGGCGACGGCGGGAGCCGTGCTCGCCGCGGCAATTGTGGTGGTGGAAACCTACCAAACCCTGCGCAAGAAAATGGATGCAGCTAAAGAGCAGTGACCAGTGACGAGTGACAAGCGAGGTCGCACCCAAATGCTCTTTCGTCTCTGTGCTAAGCTGCCGGCGAGGTGGAATTGTCCGGGACAGACCGTAAGTGATCCGCGGCACGGCGCAGGCGCGCCACCACCCGATCTTGCCCCAACACCACGATGACTTCAAACAGGCTCGGCGCCACGGCCTGCCCCGTCAAGGCCACGCGTGATGCGTTGATCAGCAATCCTGCCTTTACCCCTTTTTCTTCTGCCAGGGTACGCAAGGCCGCTTCCGTTCCTGCCAGATCGAAGGGGTTCGCCGCCGCCATGCGCTCAGCAAGCGCTTCCAGAAGCGATGCGATTGACCCGTCTTTCCAAAACTTTTTTACCGCTCCCGGTTCGTACGCGAATTCGTCGTTGAAGAACGCCCGGAAGGGGCCGGCATAATCCTGGATAGTCCGCGCGCGGGATTGCAGCAGCAAAACGATCTGCTTAAACCGCTCCTCCTCCTGAACTCCCATACCCGGGTCCCGAACCGGCAATCCCGCGCCAGCTAATTCCCGTTCAACCAGCGGCAGCAACTGCTCCGGCGAAAGATGGCGAATATACTCGCTGTTCATCCACGCCAGCTTTTCCAGATCGAAAACGGCGTTCGATTTGGAGACGGCGCCAAGATCGAAATCGCGAATCATCTCCTCGATCGTCACGATTTCCTTTTGCCCCGGAGGCGTCCAGCCGAGCAGTGCCAGGAAATTGACCAGTGCTTGTGGCAGAACTCCTTGCTCGCGGTAGGCACCCACCGAAGTCGCCCCATGGCGTTTCGACAACCGTTGTTTGTCCGGCCCGAGAATCAACGGCAAATGCGCAAAGACCGGTATGGGTGCTTCGAGCGCCTGGTACATCAGAATTTGCTTTGGGGTATTGGAAATATGGTCGGCGCCGCGGACGACATGGGTTACACGCAGGTCGATGTCATCCGCCACAACTCCAAGGTGATAGGTCGGGTGGCCGTCTGAGCGGAGCAATACAAAGTCCTCAAGATCGCGATGCTCCACTTCAATGTGGCCAAAGACCTGATCCTCAAAGCTGGTCTTGCCAGAATCCGGTATGCGGAATCTAACCGCGGCGGGGCGGCCCTCCGCGAGCAATCGATCCCGATCCGCGTGACTCAGCGCGCGGCATGTGCCATCATACTTCCACGGACGCCTTTCGGCTTCCGCCTTGGCCCGCTTGGACTGAAGCTCTTCCGGCGTGCAAAAGCATGGGTAGGCGTGCCCCGAGCTTTGGAGACTCAAGGCCATGGCATGATAACGATCAAGGCGCTGGGATTGATAGATGGGGCCCTCATCCCAGTTGAGCCCCAGCCACTCCAGGCTCTCCAGAATCGCCGTGGTAAGTTCGGGCTTCGACCGGTCCACATCCGTATCTTCAATGCGGAGGATTAAGACGCCACCCATGTGGCGCGCGAAAAGCCAGTTGTAAAGTGCCGTGCGCGCCCCCCCCACGTGAAGGTACCCTGTGGGTGAGGGTGCAAAGCGAACGCGGATATTATTCATGATGCCAGCTATAACTCGGTGCAGCTCACGGTTTCGGCTGCTTACTATAGGAATCAAGCCAATTCATCATGGTACGCGAATATGGCAGGGAAGGCAAAAAATTGGCGGCATTCGGATTATCGTTGCAATTTTCAACCACATAGCTCATTATCTTTCGTTTCGCCTGTCCACAGCAAGGAAGCGAGAGGCTGGGTCAAGAAATAGGCCTCAATCATCAGGTAGCGATTGGGGTGGAAGGCTCGGCATTAGCCCTCTGCTGCGGGCAACCCCGGAAGGGGTAACTCAACGAGAGATTGGAATCTGAGGAGGAACACTACCGTGAACGGGAAAATGGTAAGCATTGAAGAACCTAAAGGAAAACTTGGCGTCTTGATTCCAGGCATGGGAGCCGTAGCAACGACTTTCATCGCCGGAGTTGAAGCCATTCGACGGAAGCTGGCGCCACCCATTGGCTCGCTAACCCAGATGGGAACCATTCGACTGGGGAAGCGCACCGATAAGCGCGTTCCCCTCATAAAGGACTTCGTCCCCCTGGCCAAACTCGACGACTTGGTCTTCGGGGGCTGGGACATCTTCACCGACAACGCTTATGACGCAGCACTCAAAGCCGGTGTGCTGGAACGCACTCTGGTGGAATCCGTAAAGGACAGACTGAAGAAGATCCGGCCCATGCCCGCAGTCTTCGAACAGAAGTACGTCAAGAATCTGCACGGCACCAACATTAAAAAGGGCAAGAACAAGATGCACCTTGCCGAACAGTTGATGGACGATATCAAGAACTTCAAAAAGCAGAACCACCTGAATCGCCTCATCATGATCTGGTGCGCATCGACAGAAATTTTCATTAAAGCCAAGCCCGTGCATCGCTCACTGGAAGCCTTTGAAAAAGGTCTGCGCGATAACAATCCGGACATCGCACCGAGCATGATTTACGCCTACGCGGCGCTTAAACTCGGCATCCCCTTTGCCAACGGCGCGCCCAACCTGACTCTGGATATTCCCGCCCTGATGGAATTGGCCCTGAAAAATCAGGTTCCTGTGTGTGGAAAGGACTACAAGACAGGGCAGACCATGATGAAGACCATCCTGGCGCCTGGATTAAAGGCCCGGCTCCTTGGCGTGCACGGCTGGTTCTCCACCAACATCCTCGGCAACCGCGACGGCGAAGTGCTGGATGATCCCGACAATTTCAAAACCAAAGAGGAAAGCAAGCTCTCTGTCCTCGAATACATTTTGCAGCCTGAGGTTTACCCAACACTCTACAAAGACCTCTACCACAAAGTGCGCATCAACTATTACCCCCCACGGGGCGATAACAAAGAAGGCTGGGATAACATCGACATCTTCGGTTGGCTGGGCTACCCCATGCAGATCAAGGTTGATTTCCTGTGCCGCGATTCCATTCTGGCCGCGCCGCTGGTGCTCGATCTGATTCTTTTCCTCGATCTTGCCCAACGCTGCCCCGATTTGGCGCGCCTGGGCATCCAGGAATGGCTCTCGTTCTACTTTAAGAGCCCCATGGCCGCACCGCACCTCTATCCCGAGCACGACCTCTTCATTCAACTCATGAAGCTCAAGAATACCCTGCGCCATCTGCGCGGTGAAGAGTTGATCACTCACCTGGGATTGGAGTATTACGACTAAGAGGCAAGCGAAAAGGCCTTAACCGGATAATGCGGGTGTCTTGATGATGTGGAGTCCCTGGGATATGACATCATCAAGACCCTGCAGGTTTCGGATAGTTTGTGTTGACGACTGGCCTGCCCTGACAAGCGTCAATTCTGCCAAATTGGAACGTTCACCCGCTGTCCGGTTCACCCTTCGCTATAAATCCTTCCAGGTTTTCCCGTTATCCGGCAGTTTGGACAAGTCTTCAGCCCCGTCTTTGCCGCAGGTTCCCAAACAAGTTCCATTGTTGTCAGAATTCCCGGCTAGGTTTTTGCCGGGGCCTTCGGCCGAAACGTCGAAGGGGCGGGTAACTGCGAAAGAAACTTTCCGAGGATTGAACCGACGGTAGCGAGTTGCGCCAGGTCAGCGTGCGTGAAGTCTGGGCCCACCGGCTCACTGGGGCGTGCCTTGCGGCTAATCTGAATGACACCCAATACTTTGCCCTCCACAATCATGGGCGAGCTCATGATCTTCTGGATGGGAGTGGCTTTCTCCTCATCCGAGAGATCGACAGCTTCGAAAACGGTGGGGTGTTTATAGGTGGGGAAATTGTTCACGATCTCACCGCGTTTTTCCCGGATGCTCTTGGCGGCTAGCGAGTGCGTAGTAGTCAAGGGGATAAGGCCAACCATCGTGAGTCTGAGCGGGAAAATAAAACTCAGCATCTTGGCGTCGGAGGAGACGCGCAAAATGGCCACTTCGTCCTTTTTGGCCTTAAAACCATTGGAGATTTGCGCTGCCAGTCGGTTCAAATCCTGGTCGGAGGGGAAAGCCCCCGCCTTTCGCATCTCATCAACCAGCTTGGCTACGACGAGAACGAGATCGATTTCAGCCATCAGACATTGCTCCCTGGAGAGTTCCGAGGTAACTATTTATTATACTGGACCTGGTATCCTCAAGCAATGACACTTTGCACCTCTCGGCGGAATTTCCCTGATCTTCAGGCTCTCTCCAGCGGAGCGATGCCGGTGGCAGATTGGGTTTGACAAATCCTTCCACGCATCCCGATAATTGCTAGCTTCTAACTTATGCGGCTCAAACACTTGGGAAGACATGCGCTGACCGGTGCACTGCTGGTCGTTTGCGGGGGGCAGGCGACACTGCCGCTGGCCTATGCCCGAATGCCCTCCGATCCGGGCGGGGTAGCAGCGCAGGCGCTGAGCCGCGCCATCATTATTGACACGCACGCCGACACACCCCAAGCCATGCTTGAAGAAGGCTACGACCTCGGCGACCTCCACAGCCCGTATATGATCAGTATCCCCAAGATGCGCGCCGGGCACCTGGGTGCAGAGTTTTTCTCCATTTGGGTGGACCCTGCCTGGCATAAAGAAGACCTGATCCATCGCGCCCTGGACCTGATTGACGCCACCCATCAGCAGGTGGCGAGGCACTCCGACGTGTTGGGCATGGCTGCCACCGCCGATGACATCGAGCGCCTGCACCGCGAAGGGAAAATCGCCGTCCTGATGGGCGTTGAAGGGGGACACCAGATCGAGGGCGACCTTCGCGTCCTCGACATCTTCTATCGCCTGGGCGTCCGTTACATGACGCTGACCCACACCAAGAATGACGAGTTGGGTGATTCGTCCGGCGACCAGCCGGGGTGGAAAGGCCTTTCGCCACTGGGGCGCCAGGCTGTCGAGCGCATGAACCAACTCGGCATGATGGTGGACATCTCGCACGTTTCCGACCAGACCTTTTACGACGCCCTCGCCGTCAGCAAGGCGCCGCTGATCGCGTCCCACTCTTCCTGCCGCGCCCTGTGCAATGCCCGGCGCAATATGACCGATGACATGATCCGCGCCCTCGCCAAGAACGGCGGGGTTATGGACATCAATTTCTATTCCGGGTTTATCAGCCAGGATTACCAGGATGGCTTTGCGAAGATAGAAAAGCAGGTGGAAGGACGGCTTGCCGAGGCGCGCGCGGATGCTGCGAAACAAGGCAAACGGCTTTCGTACGTCGAAGAGGCGCAAATCATGCGGCAATTGACCAAAGACTTGCCCATACCGTCTTACACGGCTATCGCTGACCACATTGACCACGCCGTCAAGGTGGGCGGAATCGATCATGTCGGCTTGGGCTCGGATTTTGACGGTGTGGACTCCATTCCCCGCGGCATGGAAGACGCCTCCAAGATCCCGGGCCTGGTCCAGGAACTCGCCCGTCGCGGTTATAGCGAAGAAGACTTGGAAAAAATCCTGGGCGGAAATGTCTTGCGCGTCATGCGCCAGGTGGAGCGGGTAGCACTCCAAACTCCCGCTACCCACTGAACGATGAAAAGCCGTCGGGCGCGGCAGCCTTTTCGTCGGGCTGATAGAATGATCTTGGAGGATGTATGAGGAAGCAAGCATTTTCAATCTTGATGGTCGCAGCATTCGCCTTGACGCAACTGGGCGTCCTGGCGGGGGCAACTCCCCAAGCTACGCCGGCAGCGAAGAATACTGCCAACTCCACGGCGCACAAGGCCGCTCCAGCGCCAAGGAGCAGCCCTTCCCTGCTCAACCCGGCGTCGTTTAAACTTCAGGCCCCTGCTGTGTTTAGTGCCAAATTCACCACCACCGAAGGGGATTTTGTTGTTGAAGTCACCCGCGCCTGGGCGCCTCGCGGAGCCGATCGCTTCTACAATCTGGTGAAATATCACTTCTTCGACGGCGCATCCTTCTTCCGCGTGATGCAAGGGTTTGTGGCGCAATTCGGCGTCAGTCCCCGCCCGGATGTTACCCGCGCCTGGGAGAACACAACGATTCCCGATGACGCCGTCACCCAAAGCAATACGCGCGGGACACTCACCTTCGCCACCGCAGGGCCCAACACTCGCACGACGCAGATCTTCATCAACCTCGGCGACAACACCAATCTTGATGCCAGCGGATTCTCTCCCTTTGGCAAGATCATCAGCGGCATGGAAGTGGTTGACAAGCTCTATAGCGAGTACGGAGACTCCCCACCCGACGGTCGTGGTCCTGACCAGAACCGGGTGCAAAGAGAGGGGAAAGCGTATCTCAATAAGGACTTCCCCCTGCTCGACTCAATCAAGACTGCCGCAATCCTGCCGCCTGCGCCGGTTGTGCAGAGCAAGCCGGCAGCGGCGAAGTAGCAGGGTACAGGTAACAGGTTACAGGGGACAGGAATTGGGAATCAGGCACAAGGCATCGAGTTTTAGGGTTTTACTGACACCTGGCACCTGATACCTGACACCTTTTCCAGAACCCGGCATCGAGCCGGAACATCACAGAA
>JARLGN010000338.1 GCA_031292775.1 Acidobacteriota bacterium
ACCAACCTGTTGCGCGCCAATCATGGAGTTGGATTACGCATCCGTGCCGAAGACATTTTCATTGATGCGATAGATTTCCCAACGACAGTGGAAGCGGGCTCCCACGGGGCAAGCTATCTGATGAATATCGCGCGCCGTGGGATCTTACGCTGGGATGTGGAGCAAACGCCTGGCGCCTTTAACATGAAATTTGCCGCATTGGATTCGGACGCTCTTACACCCGGCAGCGTGCAACTGGTCTTTCGCTTTGATCCCCGGGTAACCCCCACCACCGTGTTGCCCCATGTTTGGAAAAGCGATGGCAGTTTCCTTGCGCCGTTGATTATCAGTGCACCGGATTTTGGCCAGATGCTGATGCGCGTCACAACGGGAGAGGCGTTGACCGCGCGCCTGGAGGGCAGCCGCCAAGGCCACATCGTGGACCTCATTATCGAACTGCCACAGCTTGATGCCGACCACCCGTGCGCCTTGAGCTTCACTCCGGTCATTCTCGACGCACCGGCAGGCCTGCACGATATTGGCATCTGGCGAAAGGCGCGCCGCGGATGGTTCAACGCGTTCCAGCCTGCCGCGCCCTGGGGTAATCCCCAGCGTCCTGCCAGTGCGCCCGCGGGAGTTCTCAGCAACAACGTGATCAGCGATCCGTGCAGCTTCTCCCTGATTTTCTCAGCAGATCATTCCCTTTTCACACCACCGCTTCCGGATGGCATTTCGGTGCCGAATCTGGTCCGCCAGTCCATCGAATTCTGGATCGACCAACGGACGCGATCAAATGGTGAAGTGGCGGGTTACATTGACTACTACAACTTCCTCGATGCCAACGCCGGCCCCCTGACTTGCGCTTGGGATTACGTGGAGGCCACCGCCGACCTTGCATGGCTGGAAAGAAACATCGCCCGGCTGGAATTCATCGCCGATGTGAACGTCCGGCGCGACCAGGACCAGGATGGACTGGTGGAAGCCAGCCAGTCAGGCAATGCCCACACGATGTTTCTACCGGACCGCTCCTCCAACTGGTGGGACGCAGTAAATTTTGGCCACAAGGACGCCTATGCGAATGCGCTGATTTACCGTTCATGGCGCTGCCTGGCTGACCTGGAAGCAAAACTGCACCGCACTTCGGAGCAAGCTCGATTTGCCCAACTTGCAGACCGACTTCGGGACGCTTACGCGCGCCAACTCTTGAATCCGCGGACGGGTTGGATTGGCGAATGGCGGAGCCGCGATGGCTTGCTCCACGACCATGCCAGCCCCATGGTCAATGGACTGGCCATTGCCTACGGACTGATAAGTGCTGAGCAAGGCCGCAGCATCGTGGATAGATTCTGGGCCAAGATGAAATCGGTGGGATTCGGTCGCTATGACCTGGGCATCCCCTCGTTCCTCGAGCCCATTCCGCAGGCGGACTATTGCCTTCCAAGCCACGCCGATCCTTCTGCGCGCTCCTACGGCTCTCCTGCAACGCCAGATGGAAAGGACACGTTCCAGATGTACCAGAACGGTGGGATTGCGGCGGGAATGGGCGCACATTTTCTGCTGGCGTGTTACCGCGTGGGGCGCGCCAAGGAAGCTGATGATGTGCTAAAGGCAATGCTGGGGCGGCAACAAGCGGGGTTGTTCCAGAACGGTGTGGTGAATCAGTACCCCAAAGGCGGGGAATGGACAACCTGGGATGGCAAGCCCTGCGGTTATGAGGGGTACCTGGCTGATGTCTACTTTTTCCTGATGGCCGCGGTGCTACGCGAACCCGCCCTGCAAGCACGATACTTCCGGCCGATGCTTGCGGCATGACCGGATTTGGCGAGGGACGTTGTAGCGCGGACCTGTTCTTTAGGTCCGCGGCTCTTAACCTGAAATTCCTGGATTCCTTTGGCCGAGAATGAAAAGCCGCTTGCCCTTGCGCCTCTGCACCTCTGCGGAAATTGGCCCGATCGCCCAATCTCCGGATAGCCCAATCGATGATAGAGTAGTCACCACGCAGTAATAAGGAGGGATGATTGGTACGTGCCAAAGTTGATGTGGTTGGACTCGGTCAAAACGCAACAGACACGGTGATGACGGTCCGCGCCTTCCCCGCCCTGGGCAGCAAGGAACGCGTCGTGGCATCGTGTATGCAGAGCGGCGGGCAGGTAGCAACCGCGATGGTGACGTGCCGCCGTCTGGGGCTAAAGGTGCGTTACATCGGAAAAGTTGGTGATGACCACGCCGGCCAAGCCCAACTTGCCAGTTTGCGCCGCGAAGGTCTGGAGTTGATTGACACCAAGGTGGTCCGCGGCGCTCCCACTCAATACGGCTATATCATCATCGACGCGACTTCGGGTGAGCGGACTATCTTCTGGGATCGCGACGCACGGCTGGCGGTTCAGCCCCGGGAAATCAAAACTACGGCCATTACCTCCGCGCGACTGCTGCACGTGGATGGCAGCGACGTGGACGCTATGTTGGTGGCAGTACGACTCGCGCACAAGGCACACATCCCCGTCCTGGCCGACTTTGACACTAAACACAAAAACATCGAGAAGCTCTTTCCCTATATCGACTACCTGATTGCCCCCACTGGATTCATGCACTCCGTCACCGGCCAAACCGATCCTGTCAAAACCCTCAAATACATGGCGCATGAGTACCGCGTTCGCACGCCCGGCATGACACTGGGCCGTGACGGCGCTTTGGTTTATCACGACGGGGGCTATGTTTACTCGCCAGGATTCGTTGTAAAGACGGTGGACACTACCGGCGCCGGCGATGTATTCCACGGGGCATTTGCTTATGCATTGTTGGCAAATTGGGATATTGCCCGCAGCCTGGACTTTTCCAACGCCATGGCCGCGCTAAACTGCACCGCGCTCGGGGCGCGAGGCGGAATCAAGTCCCGCGCCCAGGCCGAACACCTGGTAGCGACGGGCAAACGGCATGTGAACGCGGCGTATCGCTGTGCGCCAATCGGATGATCGGGTAATGCGGCGAGCAAGAAACCAAACCGAGTACGATAGTTCTGTGTTCACCCGATGATCCCACACGGAGGTCCAAGGATGCCCGATCTGCATAGCGAACATCGGATCACGGCTACAATAGGAACCGACAACTTCGCCCTGATCACGGGAGCCTCCGGAGGTATTGGCGCTTGTTTTGCCCGTGCTCTGGCGGCGCGCGGGAGGAATCTGGCGCTTGTGGCGCGTTCGAGAGACAAACTTGAAGCTCTGAAAACGGAAATCGCCGCCAAGTATTCATTGCGGATCGAAATCATCGAGCAGGACCTCAGTGTTGAAGGGGCCGCCGCCCGCCTGGCCGCTTCGCTTAAAGAGCGGGGGATTGGCGTCGATCTGCTGGTGAACAATGCCGGCTTCGGATCGAACGGAGAATTCTGGAAACTGCCGCTGGATCGCGAGGCTTCGATGCTGCGCTTGAATATCGTGACACTTACAGAATTGACCCACGTGCTCATGCCAGCGATGATCGAGAGGCGCAACGGAGGCGTCATCAACATATCCTCCACAGCCAGTTTTCAGCCTATTCCTTACACCGCCGTGTACGCTGCCACCAAGGCTTACGTCACCAGCTTTTCCATGGCGTTGGCGGAGGAAGTGAGTGGATACGGCGTAAAAGTTATGGCTCTGTGCCCTGGCGGCACCGCAACCAACTTTTTTGCCGCGGGAGAGTTCGACAATGTCAACCTCCCCGGCGGCTTGCAATCACCGGAAGACGTGGTGGAGACAGGCCTGCGCGCGTTTGACCGCGGCCGCAGCCTGGCGGTCACGAGGTTTCTTAACCGGCTGATGGTTTTCGTCCAGCGGCTGGCCCCCCGTCGGCTGGTAGCGCAACAAGCCGGGGATATGTTTCGACCGAAAAACTTGCATGCGGGGAAATGAGGGGCGGTTTTCACCGCAGAGGCGCAGAGGTCTGAAAACTCTGAATTTCCAAATGTTCAAACAACTTTCACTTTTGGTAGTTACGGTGTGCGCCATCTTGGCCTGGAGCGCGCCAGATGGCTTGAACGCGCAGGATGCCGCCCCCGCAGCGCCGGGCACGGAGCAGATACTCTCCTATAACAGCGATATTACGGTCAAGCCCGACAGCACGCTTCTGGTGCAAGAAACCATCAAGGTCTTCGCGGCGGGCGCGAAAATCAAGTACGGTATCTATCGTGACCTCCCCACGCGTTACATTGACCGGTTTGGCAACTCTTACGCAATTCATGCCGATGTTGTCTCTGTCGAGCGCGACGGCCAGCCGGAGGAATTTCACCTGGAGAGAGTGGCAAATGGCCTGCGCATTTACATGGGAAGGAGCGGCCACCCGGTTTCAGCGGGCGAGCACACCTACGAACTTACCTACGTTGTAGATCGAGAACTCGGTTTTTTCCATGACCATGACGAGCTTTATTGGAATGCAACGGGCAACGGGTGGATATTCCCCGTGCAAGCGGCTTCTGCCACCGTCCATCTGCCCGGTGGAATCGCCCGGGGAGCCATTCTGCTGGATGCTTATACGGGCCGGCAGGGATCTGTGCAAAGTGAATTCACGGCTTACATTGATGCGCAGAGTAATGGCATTTTCCAAACGACGCGACCGCTCGGACCTTACGAGGGCCTGACGATTGTGGCGCGCTGGCCTAAACGCTTTGTCCACCCGCCCACCGACGAACAAAACCACCAGTATTTTCTGGAAGACAACCAACCGAGCCTGCTCGGGATTCTGGGACTCGTTATTGCGCTCATATATTACGCCGGGGCGTGGTTCCTGGCGGGACGAGGTCCCTCCCGCGGCGGAATCAAGCCACGCACGGAACCACCATGGGGATTCTCCCCTGCCGCACTTTCCTACGCTTGGCGCAGGGGCTTTGATCAAAAGGCCATGGTCGCTGACCTGGTCGATCTAGCGGTGAAGAAACAGGTTGCCATACTGGAAGACACCTCCGGCGCCTATATTTTGGGCCGATTGAGAGTGAATGCACAGACTGACGGATCCACCGGCGAACCCACGCCGGAGGTCACTGCCGATGAGAAGCTTGTAGCGGATAAGCTCTTTGAAGCAGGAGATACGATTCGACTGGAACCCCTTAACCGAACCCAGGTCGGCGGTGCCGTGGAGGCCCTGCATTACCACCTTCGGTCGCACATGGAAAAGACCTATTTCATGAACAATGCGCCTTACCTGATTCCGGGAATGTTGATTTCAATGGCCACCCTCATTCGTTGTGGGTACGAAATTCAGGGAGGGCAAAGAACTCTTTTGGCCATCCTCACCATCGGGCTTTTGCTATGGAGCATGGGGTGCCTGACCCTGGCAAAAATTGCGATTGGCGCCTGGAGAAATGCCCTTTCCGACCCGCATCATGCCCCCACAGCGCGAAATCAGGCCATGCTCACAAGTGCGATATGCCTTCCCGTTTTCATCGGCGAGGTGGCGGGACTGTGGGTGTTCGCGTGGGCGGCTACGCCGGAAATAGCTGGTGTCCTGATACTTCTGGTGGCGATCAATTATGGCTTCCACAATCTTCTCAAGGCGCCGACGCTGTCGGGCCGCGCGCTACTGGACCACGTCGAAGGCTTTCGCATGTTTTTGACAACAACAGTTCAGGACCCGCGTGACGCGCACACCTCGCTGAAGATCACTCCCGAAGTGTTCGAGCGGTTTCTTGGCTACGCCATGGCATTGAATGTCGAGAAGGTGTGGGGGGAGAGATTTGCCACCGCCCTGGCACAAAGTGGGCATGGAGAAATAGTAAACTATACGCCGGAATGGTATTCAGGCACCGCCTGGAACCGCATCACGGCTGCAACCTTCGCAACCTCGCTGGCCAGTTCTTTCTCCAGTGCGATTTCGTCGTCAACTGCGGCTCCGGGTTTGAAGTCCGGCGGCAGCGTGCCTTCGGTGGGTCGGGGTGGCGGAGCCAGGGGGCGGTAAAGCCACCCTCCGGCACCAAGCCCACCAATCCAATCATTTTGACGTTTCCGCAGAGCCGGTCCCCCGCACTGCCCGCTTGGGGCTTTCCGGGCGCAGAGGGTAGGGCTGGTCGGTTTCGTCAGGAGTGGAGAGGTTCAGGTTGGCCTCGCCGTGGAGGTAGGACTTAAGAATAGCTTCCCACTTTCCCTGCGCGGTCAGGATTAGCTCGATGGCTTCGCGTACGGCCCCGTTGCCGCCGGCTCGTTTTGTGCAAAAGTGGGCATGCTCGCGCAATAGATCGTCCCCGTTTGCCACGCAGACACCCAAGCCGACCCGAGTCATCAGAGGCAGGTCCGTAAGGTCATCACCCACGTAACAGACTTCGTTGTCCTCCACCTGGGCAGCGTTGCAAATTCTGTGGTAAGGCTCGATCTTCTCCAGGGCATTCTGCTGCAGGAAATGAATTCCCAAGTCCTTGACGCGGAATTCGATTACCGCCGAACTGCGCCCAGTGATAATTCCCGTCTTGAGGCCGGCATGGTGGGCCAAGCGAAGGCCCAACCCATCGCGAGAGTCAAAGCCCTTGGTTTCAAGCATGCCGCCGCCGGGCCGAGGTACGTAATAGAATTTCCCGTCGGTCATGACACCATCTACATCCATCAGCAACAACTTAATCTTCTTGGCGCGGGCCAACAAACTTCGAGAGTATTTTGCCATGTGTACTTTCATATTTCTCGGAGCGGGTGTCTGAGTATTGCTCCGGAACTAGTAATTGAATTTTCTTCCTTGCCGGGAACTGGCCATCGCCCAATGTCGCTGGTAGACAGCATCGGCGCCAAGATAATAGCATAGCCTTCCGTTTTCATCGGGAGAACCTCGTGAGAACTTGACCGGGGCCCGAGTGGCAGCGGGGAGAAAGGAAAACTTAGCCGGTCGTAGCCTCCTCTTCGGAAGCAACCGTTACCCGGTTGCGACCATTATGCTTGGACTGATACAGAGCCTTATCCGAGGCCTGAATGACCTCCTCCAGGGTTTGTCCATGGGTTGGGAAAGCTGCCACTCCCATGCTTACCGTGAGCTGTGGTAGCGGCTTCTCTGTGTTGGACGGAACAACCATTGACATTACCGCATTACGGATACGCTCAGCCACAAGGACGCAGGATTTGGCGCTTGTATCGGGCAATATTACGACAAATTCCTCTCCCCCGTATCGCGCGGCGAGATTGGTTTCCCGCATCGATGAGGTTACCGTCTTGGCAAAGTGGCGCAGCATACGATCGCCGATTTCATGTCCGTAAAGGTCATTGAAACTCTTGAAGTGGTCCAGGTCGAGCATGATCATACCCACGGGTTGTTCCCGCCGGCGGGCAATGGCAAATAGCTTTCGGGCGTAATCCTCCAGAAATCGCCGGTTGTACAGCCCGGTTAGCATGTCGATGTTGGCCTGTTGTTTCATCCTGTCAAGCAGACGCAGATTGGAGAGTGCGGAGGCAGCGCCGCTCAGGTAACTCTCCAGCAAGCGCTGACGTTCGGGGGTCCAAAGATCCTTGGCCGCTTCCATGCGGACGGAGCCGATGATGATTCCGCCGGCAATCAGGGGCCCGCAATAATAGCTACCTTCGGAAGGCAGGACAAACTTTGAAGGGCAAAGCGGCTCAATCTTCACGTCATTCACCACAAACGAGCGGCCAGTGCGCACCGCTTTGCAATTGTGCGGCTCTTCAATCACCGGCCAGGCGCCGACGTCCTGGGTAAGAGGAACAAGTGTAGCTGCCGCTTCAAGGAAATTCTCGGCAGCATTGAGCTTAAAAATGACGACCTGCCTCGGTTGAAACCTCTCCTTCAGAGAGTGCAGCACCAGGTCGTAAACCTCAATTTCCGAGGTGCATTGGGTGACAGCCTCGGAAAAGCGGTTCAACGCGGCAATTTCCTCGCGCTCACGGTGCAGCGCGGTGGTCATGTTCGAAAAACTGCGGGAAAGAACGCCAAATTCATTGTTGACCATGGGGGGCAAAACCGGCGCAAAATCTCCACGCCCCACCTGTTCGGAGGCACGGATGAGCTGGAGTACCGGAACCACGATCATGCGCGTCACAATCCCCGTCAAGGTTACCAGAATGACCGCTAGAAGCACGGCAAGGCTAACACCTACCACCAGCATGTGCCGGATTACCTTTTCCGCACCCACCATCTCGTTTACATTTCGGTCCTCGTCTTGTTTCCGCAGCTTTACCACCTGCGACCGTATTACGGCCAACCGTGCCTCGCCATCCAACATAAATGCGGTTGCATCGAATTCCCCGCCGCCGCGAACTTTCTCAATCGCCGGCAACGCCCATTGCCTTTGCATCTGGTCGAATTCCGCACGAATCCGAATAGTCTCCTGGAGCTGTGTGGGGTCAGCCGCTTCCAGGTCGGTTAATGCAATCAGGTCGGCCAGACCCTCCGTCACATCCTTGTCATACGGAGCAAGCACATCTTTATTGTGGGTACAGAGGAAGCCCCAAACCGCCATGGAAGCTTCCGTGGCGTGCCGAAGAAAGGACTCACCGCGGACCACGCTTTGTTCGGACTGAATAACCGATCGCTCCGCGTTGGTGGCACTCCAGTAAGCGTAAAAGAACAACGCCACCGCACAGAGCAAGACAAAAAGAGGGGGGAGCGTCACCAGGAGGATCTGATCGCGAATTTTCAAGCTGCGAATCGTGAACGCCATAGCCGCGCGCCGAGGGGCTGCTTTGGTCCTCTCTGGATCCTGTATAGTAAAAATAGCGCGATTTGCAAACCCCGTCAAATCAAGAAGCTGTGCAACATATCCTGTCCTATTCCTATCAACCCAACCGGGCTGACTTTTAACCGAACGTGGCCTCACCAACGTGTGACCGCTTCCTCAGGCTGGTGGAATCACTTTCCGCTTTGCCCCCCTGTCGAGATGTTCTGCCAACCCAGTCCACCCCACACCGCTTTCGAACGCGGGGAACAACGGGGATCCGCAGTGTCGAGTCGTGAGGAGAAATGCGAGCTAGTTGGCAGGAACGGCGCGCTCCCTTGCCCACTCGCGCAATGCCTCTATTTTTTCCTTCATGGTGACGGCCAGCGGATAGGTGGAACGCAATTCTTCCAGCAACATATCAGTGGAGAGCGGTGATTTTCGATCAAAAGCAGAGTAAAGCGCGGACTTCACAGCTTCCTCAATCTCTGCTCCACTAAAACCCTCACTTGCTCCTGCGAGCCGTGTTAAATCGAATTTCACGGGATCCAACTGGTGCTTTGACAAGTGAATCGAGAAAATTGCCTGCCGCTGTCCGGCATCCGGCAGATCCACAAAGAACAACTCGTCGAACCGGCCCTTGCGAAGAAACTCCGGGGGAAGCGCCGAGATGTCGTTGGAAGTCGCCACAATGAATACCGGAGATTTCTTCTCCTGCATCCAGGTCAGGAACATGCCGAAGAGGCGCATGGATAGCCCTCCGTCGGCATCGGAGGTCAGCGCGGCGTGAGGAAACATCTTCTCGATTTCGTCGATCCACAGCACGGCCGGCGCCACCGCTTCCGCCACTTGCAGCGATTTGCGCATATTCTTTTCCGACTCACCAACGTACTTCTCCAATAGCCGGCTGGTATCAAACTTGAGCAGCGCCAGATTCCATTCCTGCGCCACCGCCTTGGCACAAAGGCTCTTCCCGCAGCCCTGGACGCCAAAGATCAGGATGCCCTTGGGAGGGTCCAGTCCATATCGCTCCGCCTCACGGGAAAACGCGCCCCGGCGCTTTTCCAGCCACGCCTTCAATCGCGTCAGGCCGCCGACCGCCATCAGACCAGCCTCAGGTTTCGAGAACTCAATGATGCCCTGGTCCTTAACCAATTGCGTTTTCGCCTCGAGCACGGCTCCGATGGTGGCCATTTCAAGACAGGATTTTGGCAGGATGCACTGGGTGAGGATGCGCCGAGCTTCATCCAGGGTAAGGCCGCGCAGACTGCGCGCCAGAACGGGCATTTGCCCCAGCGGCAATTCGTTCTTCAGGTGTTGGTGAGCCGACAACTCCCGCACCGTCGTGACCGCCAATTGGTTCAATTCCACTTCATCCGGCAGATCCAACGCGAAACGCGCCGTGTCCTTCTCCAGCTCGACGGGGATATTCACTACAGGTGAGGTTATGATGATGGCCCGCCGCGCCCGCCGGAATTCCTGCGCCAAGTCGCGGAGTTTCCTTACGATCACATCCTGGTCCATGTATTTGTGAAAATCCTTCAGCAGGAAAAGGCCATCACCCGTGATAGCGCTCACGGCAGCCAGCGCCTGGGCAGGCTCCTGCGTATTGTAAATGGGCGCACCGCCTGACCGCGCGAGTCCCGTCGTTACCGCCCACTCAAAATAGGGCACGCCGACGTCTTCCGCCACCCCCGTAAGAATGGCGGAGGCGCGCGCCTCTTCCCACGTCTCCAGGTAAATGATGGGGTAAGCAGAGTCCACCAGCAGAGCGATTTCGCGGCGGGGATCCAGGTCCGGCATGGTTAAGTGATGAGCCTTTTAAGACGAGTCTTACAGTTTCCGAACAAAATTTCCCAAATCTCGCAATCGCGCCATCAAGGGCTTGAATTGCCGCAAATTGAGCGCGTTCGTTCCGTCGGAAAGTGCGCGCGAGGGGTTGTCGTGTACCTCCATGAATACGCCATTCACTCCGGCGGCAACTCCCGCGCGGGCCAATGGCTCAATGAACTGCGGTTGGCCTCCACTGCGGATCCCTTCACCGCCAGGAAGCTGCAAGGCATGGGTCACATCCAGAATTACAGGGGCGGAAAACGCCTTCATCACCGCCAGTCCGCGAATGTCCACCACCAGATTGTTGTAACCAAAACTGCTGCCCCGTTCGGTCACAAAGACGCGCTGGTTCCCGGTGCTGCGAACCTTTTCAAGGGCGTGGCGCATGTCCCACGGTGAAAGGAACTGGCCCTTCTTGATATTCACTGCCGCCTTGGATCGGCCGGCGGCAATCAACAAGTCCGTCTGGCGTGAGAGAAACGCCGGAATCTGGATAACGTCGCAAACCTCAGCAGCGGGCCCGACTTCGTCCACAGAGTGAACGTCCGTCAGCACTGGCACGCCAAACTCACGTTTGATTCGCGCCAGAATTTCGATCCCGCGCGCGAGTCCCGGCCCGCGGTAGGATTCCACCGACGTCCGGTTCGCCTTGTCGTAAGAGGCTTTGAAGATAAAGGGGATGTGTAGATCCCTCGCCGCGGCACAAAGCCGCTCCGCCATTTTCAGTGCATGGCGTTCGCTTTCGATAACACAGGGCCCCGCAATAACCACCAACGGCTGCCCTTCCCCAAGCTTCAGTTTGCCGATTCGAACAACTGAGTTCATAAGTTTCGCTCGTGGGGGCACCCCTCGTGGGTCCCATTACGCAGGGCTGGCACGAAGCCAGCCCCTGCAGAATGCTTAGGAATTCGAACTTCCCGCTTCCTTAGCCGCCATTGCCCCTGCTCCTGCTGCCGTGGTCGCAGACCGGGTCTGCGGTTCCTTCGCGCCCGACGACTTCAACCGCTTCAACCGATACTCGTACGCAGCGCTGACAAACGCGGTAAACAGAGGGTGTGGCTCCAGTGGGCGGGACTTGAATTCCGGATGGAACTGACAGCCCAAGAACCATGGGTGGTCGCGAAGTTCCACAATCTCCACGTAGGTGCTATCCGGAGTCATCCCAGTCAATTGCAACCCATTCGCTACCAGGGTCTCTTCATACTCGCGGTTAAATTCGTAGCGGTGGCGGTGCCGCTCAGAAATCTCCGAAACGCCGTAGGCTTGGTGGGCAAAAGAGCCGGCCTTCAAACGGGCGGTCCACGCGCCCAGCCGCATCGTTCCACCCAGCTCGTCTATGCCGCGCAATTCCCTCAACTTGTAAATAACGCGGTGGGGCGTGGAGGGATCAAATTCCGAGCTATCTGCACCCTTCAGTCCGCACACGTTCCGGGCATACTCAATGACAGCGCACTGCATACCCAGGCAAATTCCAAAGTAAGGAACTTTGCGGGTGCGGGCATATTCAATCCCCTTCAGCATTCCTAATATCCCGCGCCGGCCGAATCCGCCGGGAACCAGGATGCCATCCAGGTCGCGCAATTGCTCTTCTAATGCGTCACCTTCCAGACCTTCGGCCTCCACCCAGGAAATGTTTACTTTTAGATGTCGCGCGATGCCACCATGGAAAAGAGCTTCATGAAGACTCTTGTATGAGTCCTGATATCCCACATATTTGCCGACAATTCCGATATTGACCTCATCCTTGGGATGGCGGATTTTTTCCACGAGATCAATCCAAGGCTGCATATTACGGTCGCCGCCGGGAAGCTTCAGGCAGCGTTGGATCTGCGTGTCCAGACCCTCATGGGCGAGCTGCAGAGGAACTTCATAGATGTTGTCGACGTCTTTCGCGGTAATCACAGCTTCTTCCGAAACGCTACAAAACAGCGCAATCTTTTCCTTAATCTCTGGCGACAGGTAGTGGTCAGTGCGGCAAAGTAGGATATCCGGCTGAATACCGATTTCGCGCAGTTCCTTTACGGAGTGTTGCGTAGGCTTGGTCTTGAGTTCCCCGGCAACTCCAATATAAGGAATCAGCGTGAGGTGAACGAACAGAACATTATCGCGCCCCTGTTCCAATCGAATCTGGCGAATCGCCTCCAGGAATGGAAGTGATTCAATATCGCCCACGGTGCCACCCACTTCAACGATAACGACATCTACATCGGTTGATACCTTGCGGACGGCTGCCTTGATTTCGTTGGTGACGTGGGGAATGACCTGAACTGTTTTGCCCAGGTAGTCGCCCCGCCGCTCTTTGCTGATAATGGTTTCGTAGATGCGTCCCGCCGTGCAGTTGTTGTCGCGAAGCATGCGGACGCGGGTAAAGCGCTCGTAGTGCCCCAGATCGAGATCGGTTTCGGCACCGTCATCGGTCACAAAGACCTCACCGTGTTGAAACGGGCTCATTGTGCCGGGGTCGACGTTCAGGTAGGGATCAAATTTCAGCAGCGATACTTTGAGTCCGCGGGCCTCCAGCAAAGCGCCCATCGACGCTGAAGCCAGACCCTTCCCTAATGAACTGACAACACCACCGGTGACAAAGATAAATTTGGCACCCATACGCCTCCCTTAATTGTATGATCGGATTGATAATCCGGTAACAAGACATGATGTGCGGTTTGCGTCGCGTGTTGCGTACGCACCGTGATAGATTCTCAAGATGTACCGAAGATAAGATTTACGGAAGGAATCGGTACAAACAATTATCCGTCAGCCCGCAACACCTGTCAACGGCAAATCAACCTCCACCCCATGAAATTCGGATATCAGGCCTCGGAATTCGCGTTTCAGAATTTGTTTTCCTTAATTCAGGATGTAATCATCCTGTAAAAACACACCCGATCTTGCCACACCGCGAAGCAACCGTACGGAAGTGTGCTAGAATTCCTGATTAGGAGTAAATCTGGAAAGGGGAGTAGCAACATTACTTAGGCTGCGACTGTGCTCCTTCCCTCCCGAGGGCTGCTGACATGACAGCTCTTTCAGTGCGCCGGGTTCCCCTGCTGGGGCTGGCAGCGGTTGCCATGGCGGCATTTTTGGCGATCGGGATGTGGTGTGGTTCCGGAGAACAGAAGACCGGCACGCCGCCGCCCGATGACCAAGCGGGCGCGCACGTCACCGTCCGCACGCCTCCCATTCATGTTGCTCCCCTGCAGGTCGACGTCAATCTGGTGGTGGTCAACGTAACCGTCACCGATCCCTTCGATCGAATCGTCACCGGCCTCGACCAGGAGAACTTCCAGGTCTACGACGAAAAGGTGGAGCAAAAGATTGTCGCCTTTTCCACCGAAGACGCTCCCATCTCGGTGGGGCTGATCTTTGATTGCAGCGGTTCGATGGGTGATAAAATTCAGAAGTCAAAGGAAGCAGCCCTTCAGTTCTTCAAGACATCCAATCCCCAGGATGAGTTTATGCTGGTCAGCTTTTCTGACCGCCCGGACATGATCTCAGGGTTCACTGCCAAGTATGAGAACTTGCAAGACCGGCTGCTGACCGTAAAATCCGGTGGTAGAACTGCTCTTCTCGACGCCATTTACCTGGGCTTGACTGGAATGAAAAAGGCCACCACAAACCGTCGCGCCCTACTGGTGATCTCCGATGGGGGAGACAACCACAGCCGCTATACGGAAAGTGACATCAAGAAAGCGGTAAAGGAATCCGACGTGCAAATTTACGCCGTCGGCATATTCGAGCCCATGACCTCCCGTGCACGGACGGTGGAGGAAGCGGGCGGCCCCGGTTTGCTCGCGGAACTTGCGGAAGTCTCGGGCGGCCGCATGTTCAGCGTCGAAAATTCCAATGAATTACCTGATATCGCGGAGAAAATCTCAATCGAATTGCGCAACCAGTACGTGCTGGGCTATAAGCCATCAAACTTGATTCGGGATGGCCGGTGGCGGCGCATCAAGGTGAAGCTGAACCCACCCAAGGGCCTGCCGCCTTTACAGATTTATGCTCGAACTGGCTACTATGCACCGACTCAATAAACTGAACTGCCGAAAACTGCTCGTCAGGAGTGGCTTCATCGCCATCCTCTTATCTCCCCTCCTGTTTCTGGGAGCGCAAGCTCCTGTGCCGGCAAATCCCCACACCCCTCCCGTGGAGAAAAAGGGCAAGGAATACACCATTACCGTGGACGTCAACGAGGTCGTGTTGCATGCCACGGTCATTGACAAGCGGGGCCGCATCATCAACGATCTTAAGCAGGACGACTTTCATGTCTTTGAAGACGGCACGCCCCAGAACCTGACCCACTTCACTCATGCTGATGTCCCCGTTACCATGGGCATCGTCATTGACGATAGCGGCAGCATGAAAGATAAACGTCAGGCGGTAAATGCCGCGGCGCTTATTTTCGCCAAGACTTCCAACCCCCAGGACCAGGTCTTCGTCGTGAATTTCAACGATGTCTATTACCTCGATACCCCGGGCGACTTCGCCAGCACCATCGAGGACCTCAAGTCCGCCCTCGATAAGATCGATTCCCGCGGCGGCACGGCTCTGCGCGATGCCGTCATTGCTTCCCTGGATCACGTCAAATTGGGGAATCGCGACAAGAAAGTCCTTCTGGTCATCACCGACGGCGACGACAATGCCAGCCGCTATACGCTTGAAGAGCTCATGGACAGGGCGCAGAAATCAAGTGCCACAATTTACTGCATTGGCTTGCTGGGCTCCGACGAAAACAGCAACCTGTTTAAGATTCGCGGTGGCGAGGCCCATCGCGCCGCCAAGGTCCTGAAGGAGCTTTCCGAGGCCACGGGGGGAGAACCTTACTTTCCCAAGTCGCTCGACGAAGTTGAAAGCACTTGCCGCCAAATCGCCCGCGACATCCGTAACCAGTACACCTTGGTCTATCGCCCCACCAATATGAAGAAGGATGGAACGTTCCGCAATATCCGGGTGGACGCCTTCCAGCCCCATACGAGGAACAAACTGGTGGTGCGCACTCGCCCCGGTTACTTTGCGGCCAGAACGGCGACTCCCGCGGCCGTAGCCTCCAATTAAGACGCCCCAACACTCATCGTAGCGCTGACCTTGAGGTCAGCATATGCCGACCTCAAGGTCGGCGCTACAAACGAGGCTGGGACGG